>NZ_JBHYJA010000023.1:0-53187 GCF_042740355.1 Streptomyces sp. NPDC059010 | reverse complement strand
GGGGGGGCCAGTTGGGGGGGGGGGGGGGGGCGGGGTGTGGGGGTCGCACGCGGGGGGGGCGGGGGCCGGGCGGCGGACCCGGGATGCGGAGCGCCCCCCGCGGCAGGTTGAACCTACGTCCAGGGCGGCGTGATGGGTATCGCATTGATGCCCGCTGTGCCGTCCGCGGGGCTCACCCGTGCACAAGTGAGTCCGGAAGGCCCGACTTGCCCCTGGGCAGTGCGGGCTGATCCAGGTCACCCACGGCGAGATGGGCCAGGACGACCTCGTACAGGTCGCTGCCGCCGGCTAGGAGCTGGCGTTCGAGCACGGGTTCCGCGCTGCGGACGTGCTCGCGGACGGTCTGGGCGTGGACGCCGAGGGTGTGCGCGGCGCGCTCGGCGTTGGCGCCCTCGGCGATCCAGGCGCGCACGGTGCGGCGCAGGTCCCGGGTGTCGTGGCCGAGGCGGGCGAGGAGGTCCTGCGCCCAGGTGCGCATGCCGGGCCCGGAGAGCAGGTCGCGCAGCGAGACGCGGGGCGTGGGCGGGGTGCCGGTGCCGGCCGGGGTGTCGGCCAGGCCCACCTGGATGTTGAGCGCCAGGTGGACCACGGCGCGGGCGGTGAGGTCGGTGAAGTCCGCCTTCAGCAGGGCCTCCACGCGTTCCATGCGGGCGCGGACGGTGTTGCGGCTGACGCCGAGGACCTTGGCCGCGCTGACGGCGGTGAACTCCAGGCCCAGCCGGGTCGTGGCGAGCAGTTCGGCGCGGGTGTGGTGCGGCAGCGTGTCGAGCGGGCGCAGCAGCCGGGCCGTCCAGCACTGCAGTGCCACCGGGTCGATGAGGCGCTCGGGGTGGGTGCGTTCGGCGTAGACGGCGGCCTTGTCGGGGCTGAAGTGCGCGACGGCGAGGGCGCTGACGGCCTGTCCGTACGCGGTGGCGGTGCGGGCGAGGCTCTGCCGGGCGCTGCCGCCGATGAACGTGCGCGGGCGCGGGCCGATGAGCGCGCGCAGTTCCCGGGCCTCGGCCTCGCCGGGTGTCACGACGATCACGTGCTCGTCCACCGCCGGGCAGAGCACCACCAGTGCCCGCTCGCCGGTCGCGTCGATGCACTCGTCGGCGAGCCGGTCGCGGTCCTGGACGGTGCCCTCGACGACATGGACGCAGGCGGTGTCCGTGTCGAGCAGGCCGGGCCACAGGCCTGCGGCGACGCGGCGCGCGGAGACGGTGTCCTCCACCATCAGCAACTGCAGGATGGCCAGCCGCAGATCGGACGTCGCCTGTTCGAGCCGGCGTCCGGCGGCGGTCGTCTCGCCGGCCCTGAGCAGGAGCTCGATCACCTGGACGGTGTGCATGACGATGTCGGAGGCACGCCGGTCGAACGGGGTGTCACGGGACACCGCGAGGACGCCCGCCGACGAGGAGCCCGGGTACTCCACGCCGACCAGCCGCAGATGACGGTCCTGCCCCTCCCAGGCGGCGGAGGCGATTCGGCCGGCGGCGACGGCGGCGACCAGGTGACCGTCCATGGGCGGACGCGTGCCGGCGAGGAGCGCACCTCTGTCGTCCTGCAGCGCGACGGTGCCCCGCACGGTCTCCGCGAGCCAGGCGACGACCCGGCGGACGTCCCGCCCGGTCGGCCGCAGATGATCCAGCAGTTCCCGCGTCCACACCGAGTCCTCGGCACTGCCCGCCCCCGCCCGACGAACCCCGTCCTCTCCGCCAGCCATGTCGGCCTTCACCTCGTCCTGCATTTATCCACGACGTACCGGTCGGGGACGTTACCTCACCCCCGGGCGACGGCACGCCGACGTGCGCACCGGGTCCGGGTTCCCAGCCTCGCGGCGCTCATCCCCACGGCTCAGGGATCGCGGCCGTGAGGGCGGGTGGCGGGGGTGGCACGTCCGTTGACACATCGTCATGACGGTACGCCCGCCAGCGCGCGGTACGCCCGCCACCGAACGCGCTGTACGCCCGCCACCGAACGGTCGCCGCCCGGGCGTGCGCGGCCCCCGGCCGTTCAGGGCATAGGCTCGGCGAATGGCGAAGTACTTCGACGTGCACCCCGACAACCCGCAGGCGCGCACCATCGCGCAGGTCGCCGAGAGCATCCGGTCCGGTGCGCTCATCGCGTATCCGACGGACTCCTGTTATGCGCTGGGCTGCCGGCTGGGCAGCCGTGACGGCATCGAGCGGATCCGGACCATTCGCCGCCTGGACGACCGGCATCACTTCACTCTCGTGTGTCAGGACTTCGCGCAGCTGGGCCAGTTCGTGCGGGTCGACAACGACGTGTTCCGGGCGGTCAAGGCGTCGACGCCGGGCAGTTACACCTTCATCCTGCCGGCGACGCGGGAGGTGCCACGCATGCTGCAGCACCCGAAGAAGAAGACGGTGGGCGTGCGCATCCCCGACCATGTGGTGACGCAGTCGCTGCTGGCCGAGCTCGGGGAGCCGTTGCTGTCGAGCACGCTGCTGCTGCCCGACGAGGAGGAGCCGATGACGCAGGGCTGGGAGATCAAGGACCGGCTCGACCATGTGCTGGACGCCGTGGTCGACTCCGGGGACTGCGGCACCGAGCCGACGACGGTGATCGACTTCTCGTCCGGCGAGGCGGAGATCGTACGGAAGGGAGCGGGCGACACCTCCCGGTTCGAGTAAAGCCGCCGCCAAGCGGGAGGGGGTGCCGCGCAGCCGTTCGGATGGTGCGTGCAACCATGCCTGCGGCCCGGTTCCGCCGGGGCCGGCGACCCGTTCGCCGAGGACTGCGCAGAGAGGCACCCCCATGACCTCCGTACAGACGACAGACGTGGACGTCCCCACCGAGGACGGCGTGGCGGACGCCTACTTGACCCATCCGGGCGACGGACTTCCCCGGCCCGGCGTCCTCCTCTACCAGGACGCCTTCGGGCTCCGTCCCCATCTGCGGTCGATGGCCGACCGGCTCGCCGGGGCCGGTTACACGGTGCTCGTGCCGAACGTCTTCTACCGTCACGGCCGCAGCCCGGTCTTCGAGCTGCCCGAGTTCATCGACCCGGCCGCGCGGCCGCAGCTGTGGGAGAAGATCGGCCCGGTGATGCAGTCGCTGACGCCCGAGCTCGCGATGCGGGACGCCGGTGCCTATCTGCGCTGGATGGCCGAGCGGCCCGAGGTCGCCGACGGTCCGGTCGCGCTCACCGGCTACTGCATGGGCGCGGCGCTCGCCCTGCGCACCGCCGGTACCTACCCGGACCGGGTGGCCGCCGCGGCCGGTTTCCACGGTGGACGGCTGGCGACCGACGCGCCGGACAGCCCGCACCTGGTCGCCGAACACATCACCGCGGAGCTGTACTTCGCGCATGCCGACGCGGACCAGTCGATGCCTCCCGAGCAGATGGAACTCCTCGACGCCGCGCTGACCGCGGCCGGGGTCCGCCACCGGTCCGAGGTCTACGAGGGCGCCCACCACGGTTACACCCAGGCCGACACCGCCGTGTACGACGAGGCCGCGGCCGAACGGCACTGGGCGGCGCTGCTCGATCTGCTGAAGCGGACGTTCTGACAGCACCGTGCCGGTGGCGCGGCGGCCCGGGGCGGGGCCGGGTGCGGGGTTATCGTCGGCGGCGTGGACGGTGATCGGCGAGGGTGGCGGGCGTGTCTGCTCAGCGGGGCGGTGTTCGCCGTGTGCATGGCCGGCACCACCCTGCCGACCCCTCTCTACCCCCTCTACCAGGAGAAGTTCGGGTTCTCCGAGCTGACGGTGACCGTCGTGTACGCCGTCTACGCCTTCGGGGTCATCGGCGTACTGCTGCTGATGGGCAACGCCTCGGACGCCGTGGGCAGGCGGGCGGTGCTGCTGTGCGGTCTGGGGTGCGCGGCGGCCAGCGCCGTGTGCTTCCTCGGCGCCACCGGGCTGGGGTGGCTGTATGCGGGGCGGCTGCTGTCGGGCCTGTCCGCGGGGTTGTTCACCGGCGCCGCCACCGCGTATGTGATGGAGCTGGCGCCGTCCGGCGGTGCCTCCCGGGCCACGTTCGTGGCGACGGCCGCCAACATGGGCGGGCTGGGCTGCGGTCCGCTGCTCGCCGGGGTGCTCGCGCAGTACGCCCCCTGGCCGCTGTACCTGCCGTTCGCCGTGCACCTGGTCCTGGTGGCCGCCTCGGCCGCCGTCCTGCTGCGGCTTGCGGAGACGGTGCGGGAGCGGGTGCCGCTGAGCAGCGTACGGCCGCGGCGCCCCGGTCTGCCCGCGCCCGTACGGGCGGTGTTCGGGCCCGCGGCGATCGCCTCGTTCGTGGGGTTCGCGCTGTTCGGGGTGTTCACCTCGGTCAGCCCGGAGTTCCTCGCCGATTCCCTGGACGTGACCAATCATGCCGTGAGCGGACTGGTCGTCGCGCTGGCCTTCTTCGCCTCGACCGCCGGGCAACTGGCGGTCGGCCGGGTCGGGGTGGGGCGCTCACTGCCGCTGGGCTGCGCCGGGCTCCTCGCCGGGCTGGCGCTGCTCGCGGGGGCGCTGCGATGGGATCTGATGGCGCTGGTGGTGCTCAGTGCCGTCGTCGGAGGGGGCGGGCAGGGGCTGGCGTTTCGCGGGGCGCTGGCCGCGGTGGCCGGGGCGTCTCCGGCGGACCGGCGTGCGGCGGTGATCTCGACGCTGTTCGTGGTGGCCTACGCGGGCATTTCGGTGCCGGTGATCGGTGTGGGGATGCTGTCGGGCCGGATCGGCCTGGAGAACGCGGGGCTGGTGTTCATCGCGTGCATGGCCGTCCTGGTCTCGACCGCGGCGGCCTATCTGCTGCGGAGGCCGGTGCCGGCGAACGCGTAAGCGGGTGAGCGCGTGAGCCAGTGAGGAGACGGCGGCCCGGTCGTCCCCGCCGCTCTCACTTTCGTCCAAGCGTCGTCGATCTTTGTCCATCGACTGATCCGCCACCGGGGATGAGGGTGGGTCCATGAAGGAAGGTGGACTCTTCGCGCTGGCCCTCGGCGGTTTCGGCATCGGACTGACCGAGTTCCTGATCGCCGGTCTGCTGCCGCAGGTGGCGTCGAGTTTCGCGGTGTCCGAGGCAGCCGCGGGCCGGCTGATCTCCGGGTACGCGCTGAGTGTGGCGGTGGGGGCGATCGTGCTGACGGCGGCCACGGCGCGGCTGCCCCGCAAGGGTGTCCTGGTCGGTCTGGTGGCGTTGTTCGTCATCGGCAACCTGTTGTCGGCTCTCGCGCCGAGCTATGCGGTGATGCTGCTGGGGCGGGTCGTCGCGGCGTTGTGCCACGGCTCGTTCTTCGGCATCGGCTCCCTGGTCGCCCGCGCCCTGGTCGCACCGGAGCGGAAGTCCCGCGCGGTGGCCGTCATGTTCGCCGGTCTGACGGTCGCGAACGTGCTGGGCGTGCCGTTCGGCGCACTGGTCGGAGAGCGCTGGGGCTGGCGGGCCGCGTTCTGGGCGGTCACCGCGATCGGTGTGCTGGCGCTGGCGGGCATCGTCGCCCTGGTCCCCGGCGGGGCGGGGAGTCCGGGCTCGCCTCCGCCCGCGGATCCGTCGGCCCCGGTACCGCCCAGCGGCCTGCGGGCCCAGGTCCGTGCCTTCCGGTCCGGGCAGGTCTGGCTGACCCTGGCGGCCACGGCGCTCGGCTACGGCGGGATGTTCGGCGCGTTCAGCTACTTGGCGTACACGTTCACCGAGGTCGGCGGCTTCTCCTCCGGGGATGTCGCCTGGCTGCTCATGGTGTACGGCGTCGGCCTGGTCGTCGGGAACCTGATCGGTGGGCGGGCCGCCGACCATGACCGTGACCGGGCGCTGGTCCTCTCCCTGCTGGGCCTCACCGTCACGCTGGTGGTGTTCGGTCTGCTGGCCGCCAGCGCCGTCGCCTCGGTGGTTCTCGTGTTTCTGACGGGCCTGTTCGGGTTCGCCGGTGTGCCCGGCCTGATCACTCGCGTCACCGACTTCGCCCAGGGAGCGGCACTGGCCGCGAGCGCGAACGTGTCCGCGTCCAACATCGGCAACGCCCTCGGCGCCTGGCTCGGCGGCCTGGCCATCACGGCGGGCCTCGGCTACAGGGCGCCGCTCTACGTCGGCGCCGGGACCGTGCTGGCCGCCGTCGTCATCATGGTCATCGCCTCGAACCAGGTCAGGGCATCGGGCCGGCGGACCGGCCGGCCTTGCTGACACCCTCCCGGTCGGCGGGTCGCGAGGTCCGGGATGCGGGGCCACCGGCTGCGGGTGAGGCTGGTGCCATGTCCGCGCGCAAGAGCACTCGGGACGGCCAGGACCCCGATGTGGAGGCGGTGCTCGACGAGCTCTATGTCACCCCTCCGGCCCAATTCGTCTCCCGCCGTGCGGAGATGGCGCTCGCGGCCAAGACGGCAGGCCGGGGCGAGGACGCCCGCCGCATCCGTGCCGCCCGCCGCCCCACCCTGGCGGCCTGGGCGGCGAACCTGCTGCTGCGTTCCCGGCCTGTGGAGAGCGGCCGGCTGCTGGAACTGGGGCCGGTGCTGCGGGAGGCGTACCGCACGCTCGACGCCTCCGGCATCAGCGAGCTGTCGGAGCAGCGGCGGCGTATGGTCTCGGCGCTGTCCCGGCAGGCCGCGCAGCTCGCCCTTGAGTCCGGGCACAGGCTGTCGGCGTCCGTACTGCAGGACGTCGAGTCCACCCTGCGCGCCGTGCTGGCCGATCCGGAGGCCGCCGACCTGTGGGCCACCGGCCGCCTGGAGGGCGCACTCACCCCGCCGTCGGAGTTTCCCGCCGGCGCCGAACGGTCCGTCGGCACTGCGCCGAAAGCGACCCGTACGGCGACTCCCCCGCCCTCGGCGCGCCCCCGGACGAAGGACGAACTCGCCGAACGGCGCCGCCAACGCGAGGAGCGGCTCGACCAGGCCCGGAAAGCGGCCGAAGAAGCCGCGCAGCGGCTGCAGGACAGACGGGCCGAACAGGCCGCTGCCGACGTCGGTTTGCGGCAGGCCCGTGACCGGCACGACAAGGCCCGGCAGCAGGTGTCGGCTGCCGAGCAGCACCTGCAACAGGCCCGGGAAGAGCTCCGGCAGGCCGACCACGGACAACGGGAGGCCGAGAAACAAGGCCGGGCGACCGCTGCCGCACTGACCCGGGCGGAGCGGGAAGCACACGAGGCCGAACAGACGGTGAAGCGCCTGAACCCACGACGGCGTTAGCCGACCCCTCTGGATGCGGACGTACGGTCCGCAGGTCGACGGGCCCGGGATGCGACTGCCCGACGGGTACGGGCGGTGACGCTCCCCCCGTGGCGTGTGCCGCTTGGCCTCAGTGGTGGTGCGGAGGCGGTGGCGGCATGCTGCCCAGGCCCGGGGTGGCCTCCGGCCAGACCAGGAGGACCGGGCACGGGGCGTGGTCCACGACGAACCGGCTGGCCGGGCCGAGGCTCTTGGGCCCCAGATGGGTGCGGTCGCCGTCCCTGGCCAGGATGAGCAGGTCGGCGCCCTCTGCGGCTTCGACGACCTCGCGTTCGACCCGGCCGGAGCGTTCCTCGCGTGTGCAGGGCCTGCCGAGCCGATCGGCCGCCTCCCGCAGCAGCCGGCGGGCGGAGTCGGCAGCCAGTTCCTCCATCCGGGTGCCGGGATCCCGCTCGGGGTGGCCCCGGCCGAGCAGACCGGCGAAGGCACCGTGCGCGGCTCCCGGGCTCTCGTGCCCGGTGACATGGAGGAGGACGATCTCCGAGCCTGCGGGTACCCGAGTGCGGGCCGCGTCCACGCAGGCCGGCCAAGTGCCCTCGACGATCCACACGATGACGGCCATACGGGTCAGCCTCCGGCTACTCGGTCCGGCCCCGGAGGGCCGGTCTCGATCAGGCTCCGTCAGATTCCGGTCAGGTTCCGATCACTTCCAGTGCGCCCCACAGGGCCACCACCGAGCAGGTGAGCGCGGCGGGCACCGTGTACAGGCCGAGCCGGGTGAACTCCCCCAGCTCGACGTCAGTGTCGTGCTGATGCACGATTTTCCGCCACAGCAGGGTCGCCAGGGAACCGGCGTAGGTCAGGTTGGGGCCGATGTTGACGCCGAGCAGCACCGCCAGCACCGCGCCGGGCCCGGCCGGTGCGGTGAGGGGCAGCAGGACGAGCACCGCCGGCAGATTGTTGATCACGTTGGCCAGTACAGCGGCCAGCGCCGCGATGCCCAGCAGCGTGGGCAGTCCCGTGCCGTCGGGGACGAGATGGCCGAGGGCCTCGTCCAGCCCGTTGTCGACGACGGCCCGGACGACGATGCCCAGGGCCAGGACGAACGCCAGGAACGGGAGGCCGGCGGCCCGCAGCAGGGCCCGAGGACTGGTCGGGCGCCGGGCCCGGGCGCGCGCGGCCCGCCCCCGCGCGCCCGCGAAGGCGGCCCACGCCGGGTCGATGCCCACCGCCGAGGTCGCCACGAACCCGGCCAGCGTGCACGCCACCGTGACCAGGGCGAACAACGGCAGCTCGGACGGCCCGGAGGCGGCCGGGGCCTGCGCGCCGGCATCCAGATCCACCGCGAAGAACCGTCGGAACACGACGTACTCGATCCCGATGGCGACCACCCACGGCAGCGTCATCAGCGCGGCGAAGCGGGTGAAGCTCAGCCCGCTCGCGGCGAAAGCCAGCAGGTTGGTGAGGTTGGAGACGGGCAGCAGCAGCGAGGCCGTGTTCGACAGGTGGGTGCAGGCGTAGACATGCGGCTTGGCACGGGCGCCGAGCCGGGCGGCGGTGGCGAAGACCACCGGGGTCAGCAGCACGACCGTGGCGTCCAGGCTCAGCACCGCGGTGATCAGTGAGGCGACCAGGAACACCTGCCCCAGCAGACGGCGCGGACGCCCTGCGGCGGTGCGCGCCATCCAGGCCCCGCACGCCTGGAACAGACCCTCGTCGTCACACAGTTGGGCCAGTACCAGGACGGCCGCGAGGAAGCCGATCACCGGTCCGAGCCGGGCGGCCTCGTCCGACCCGTGGGCGGGCGAGATCGCGCCGGTGGCGATGACCAGCCCCGCGGCCGGAACGGCGAAGACCGCCTCCGGCAGCCCCCGCGGGCGCACGACCGCGCAGACCAACACCATCACCAGGAGGACGGCGGAGAGCGCTTCCGCCAGCGGGCCGTTCAGGGTCGGAGCCTTTCAAAGGGGGAGGTCACAGATGATGTCGAGCATGCCATGCCACCTGCGACGGTTCCCCGGCGGGGAGCACGGGGATCGCCCGGACAGCGGGGATCACGTGCAGGCGGCCCGTGCCGACAGCCCGCGGCGCAGGCACTCGGCGAGGCGGGCGGCGATGGTGCCGTCCGGGTCGAGGCGCGGGTTGAAGATGGTGACGTCGAGTCCCACGGCCCGCGCGTCGCCCAGCGCCGTCCGCAGCACGCTCTCCAGTTCCTCCCAGGTCAGCCCGCCCGGCTGGCGGTAGTCGACGGCGGGCATGATCGCGTCGTCCAGGACGTCGACGTCGAGATGGACCCAGAAGCCGCCACCCGAACCGTCGCCTGTACCACCCTTCGCACCACCGACCAGCCTGTCGACCGCTTCCCGCGCCACCGCGTCGGCCCCGGCCGCACGGACGCCATCGAGGTCGACGGCATGCAGTGCCGCCGGGAGCGGCTGCATACCGGCCCGGGCGGACTCGACGCCGTCGCGGAAGCCGAGGGCCACGACGTCCTCGTCCCGCACGAGAGGGCCACGGCCCTCCAGGTCGGTGAGCAGCCGGGGGCCGCGGCCGGTGGCCAGGGCGAGTTCCATCGAGGCGGCCTCACCATTCGGCTCCGCCGAGGGCTGGTAGAAGTCGGTGTGACCGTCGAGGAAGAGCAGTCCGTGGGGGCCGCGGCGGCGCAGGGCGAGGAGGTTGCCGAGCAGGATGCTGCAGTCCCCGCCGAGGACGAGGGGGAAACGGCCGGCGTCGAGGACAGCGCCGACCGTGTCGGCGAGCCGGGCGGAGTAGCGGGCGATGGCGTGTGCGTTGAGCACTCCGGTGCCGGGGTCCCTCGCCGGGTCGTACGCCGGCGGCTCGACCCGGCCCACCCGGCCGGCCTGCACCGCACCGAGCCCGTCCGCCAGACCGGCGTCGAGCAGCGCCGTCGGCAGTTCCTCCACCCCGCAGGGCCGCAGACCGAGCACGGACGGTGCCTCGACGATCGCGAGTTCCCGCATCTTCGGCCCCTTTCGCCGCTGCCCTCCCTCCATCTGTGCCACACCCTGAGGTCCGGCACCACACGTGCCCGGGGCAGGCATGGGCAGGCACTAGCTGTTGCTGGCCATGACGTTGGTGACGCTCGCGTGGAGGCGTGAGGCTGAAGGACGGCTACCGGCGGCAGTGTGAGGCCGGTGGTAGTTGTGGTGGACGTTCCAGACCGCGATCGCCCGAGCCCGTTCTGCTTCAGAGGCCCACTGCCTGGCATACAGGAGTTCTTCAGCGAGGATGCGTTGGTGGCGCTCGACCTTGCCGTTGTGCCGGGGCGCGCAGGGCTTGGTCTGCTGGTGGCGGGAGGCCCACGGAATCAGTGAGCGCGGGAAGGCCGCTGCGGGGTAGTTTGCGCCGTTGTCGGTGACCACTCGCACGACCCGGTGGATGCTGTGGGTGGCCAAGAACGCGCGGGCTCGGCTGAGGAACGCCACGGTGGGGCGGCCTTCTCGTCGGGAAGGGGGCTCGGTGTAGGCCAGGCGGGAGAATCCGTCGACGGCAGAGTGCAGGTAGACGTACCCGCCCCTGGCGCCACTGGTCTTTGCGCGCTGTGCGGCCTGGCCTGCTCGGAGCCGTGTCCGTGGGCCCGCCACCCGCCGCCGTCCGGGATGCGTCCGACTTCCTTGACGTCCAGGTGGACCATGTGGCCCGGGTAGCGGGCCACGACCCGTTTCGGACGCCTGTTGGTCGAGCCGTCCGAGTCGAGGAAGCGGCGCTGGTTGATGCCCAGGCGCGCCAGCCACCGGCCTACGGTGTGCTCGCTGATCCGCACGCCTCGGCTCGCGAGTTCAAGGGTGATCCGGCGGGCGGACCACTTGTTGTCCCGCCGCAGCTGCTCGATCCGTTCGATGACATCGGGCGGGATCTGGGTCGGTGAAGACCGCGGGACGCTCGGGCGGTCCCGCAGCCCGGCTTCGCCGTGCGTGTCGTACCGGTTCTTCCACTTGGACAGGCAGGCGCGGGAGATACCGGCCTCGGCGGCGACGTGCGCGATCGGACGGGTGCGGCAGCGCTCCACGAGCCGTCGGCGTCCCTCGACGTTCAAGGGGGCGTGAGCATGTGTCACCGCAGCACGTCGGTGCTCCGGCCAGCCGTGATGACGGTCAGGAGGGGAAACGCGATGAGCAGCGCGACCGCGACGAGAAGCCCACTCGTCCAGAGCGGTCCGAGGACCCCGACTTCGGTGCCGAGCGTGGCCGCAGCGACGCCGGGGCCGACGGCGGCACCCATGTTGAGCGCCGCGGTCGCATACGAACCTGCCATCGTGGGGGCTCCCGCGGCCTCGTAGAGGACTCGCGTGATCAGCGTGCTGCCCAGCGCGAACGACAGCGCGCCCTGCACGAACACGAGGATGAACAGGGCAACCGGCTCATTGGCCAGCATCGCCAGAGCCGGCCAGCCGATGAGCAGCAACGGACCGCCGACCGCGATGACCGGACCGGGACTTCGGTCGGACAGCCGTCCGGCGGTGGTGACGCCCACGAAGGACCCGGCACCGAAGAGCACCAGAGCGACAGAGATCCACAACTCGCCCAGCCCGGCGCTGTCGGTCACCACGGGGGCAAGGAAGGTGAGGCTTCCGAAGGTCGCCGCGTTCACCAGCGCGCCGAGCAGCATCACCAGGAGCAACCGCGGCCGGGCGAGCTGGGCGAGCTCCACTGGCAACGCCGGCCTGCCAGTCGCCTGATCCTCACCACGTCCTGCTGGGATGCCTTTCAGGATGCCGAGAGCGGCAGGCAGGCAGAGAACGGCGACAGCCCAGAAGGTGGCCCGCCAGCCAAGTGCCGTGCCGAGCACCGACCCACCGGGGACCCCGGCGATCGTGGCCACCGTCGTGCCTGACAGCAGCACGGCCAGCGCGCGTCCCTTCCTGTCGGGTGAGACCAGCGCGGCCGCAGCCGTCAGAGCGACGGCGAGGAACCCTGCGTTCGCGACCGCGGCCACGACTCGGGTAGCGAACAGGAGGGGGAATCTCGTAGTGACGGCGCCCACGGCGTGAGCTGCCGCGAACACGAGGACGAACCCGAGAAGGACCGGACGCCTGGGCCAGTTGCGGGCCAGCGCGGCCACCAAAGGGGCGCCGACGATCATGCCGATCGCGAAGGCCGAGGTGAGCACGCCTGCTGTTGCGACGGTGACGTCGAGATCCGAGGCGATGTCCGGCAGAAGACCGGCGAGCATGAACTCCGAGGTGCCCATGGCGCAGACCGCCAGGGCAAGCAGGTACAGCGGGAGAGGCATCGAGTGGCTCCGAGGTGAGGAGAGGCACGAGGAGGTCATCTCGTCACCGCGGCCAGCCCCGAGCGCGCATACGTTCCACCGCAGAAAGCGGCGTGACGACAGGGCTACGAGTTCAGTGGTTCAGGGGGCTGACGGCGTGACCGAAAGCCCCCACCTTGTCTGACTCAGGACTCGACATGGCCCGCACGCTACCCGACCGATGCCCGTCGAAGCATCCTGGTTTCACAGGCATCGGCCTGCGTCACCAACGTCATGTCCCGCAACGGCTAAGCAGGCATTCCCGAATCCGGCTTCGAACTGGCCCGAAATTCAATCCTGTGTGACCGGAGTCGACTCATGGTGATGCAGAGTTCAACGGCTACCGGCGGTAAAGGCTTGCTTTCACACATCTCTGCCCCGTACACCTTGCTCCACAACTGGCCATGACTCTGGGGGGAGTTGGCATATGGAAGGCACGGTTGACGGGTTCCGCTACGGTGCGGTGACCCCGGTGGCGGCCTATCTGATGGCCTGCCTGGGCGGGGCGTTGGGACTGCGGTGCATCGTCCGGTCCCTGCTGAACGACCAGTCGTGGAAGCCGGGCTGGCTGGCGCTCGGCGCCGCCTCGATCGGCTGCGGCATCTGGACGATGCACTTCATCGCCATGATCGGCTTCCAGGTCGAGGAGGCCCGGATCCGCTACGACGCGGGCCTGACCGTCCTCAGCCTCGCCGTGGCCGTCGTGGTGGTGGGCATCGGCGTGTTCATCGTGGGCTACCGGGGCGCGGGCAGGGGCCCGCTGACCTCCGCGGGCGTCATCACCGGGCTCGGTGTGGCCGCCATGCACTACCTGGGCATGGCGGCACTGCGCCTCGACGGCACCATCCGGTACGACGCGCCGGCCGTCGGGCTGTCCGTCCTGATCGCGATCGTCGCCGCGACGGCCGCGTTGTGGGCGGCCGTCACCGTCCGCGGTTTTCTGACCAGTCTCGGCGCGAGCCTGGTCATGGGCGTGGCCGTCTCGGGGATGCACTACACGGGCATGGCGGCGGTCAGCGTGCATCTGCACGGCCCGTCCGGTTCCTCGTGGGCCGGTGACTCACCCACCTCGCTGCTGCTGCCCATGCTGCTGGGGCCGGCCGTCTTCCTGCTGCTGGCCGGGGTGGTGGTGATGTTCGACCCGCTGCTCGTCCTCGGCGAGCCCGAGCGGAACCGGTCCGTCGCGAACGGCTCACCGGGCCCCGCCGAGACCGACTCCGGTGCCCGGCCGGGCACCGCCTCATGGCAACGCCCCGACGGAGACCCGGAGTTCAGGGCGCGGACCGCCGGGCCCGCACAGCATCGCCGTAAACCGTACGCTCGCAAGTGGTGAGCCGGGGGAGGCAGGGCGGAGGCCACGTGCCGGACCCCGCCTCCCCCTCTCGGCCTTCTCTAGATCATTGTTACGGTGCACCGGTGTCTGACTCCTCACGCGATACCGCCGCGGGCGCCGGTTGGGGCGCCACCGAACCCGGCGCGTACAAGCGACTGCTGCCGCCCAAGATCGAGAAGATCTCCTGGCTCAACCCCAAGACGCTGTGGGCCGCCCGCAACGGCGTGCTCGCGTCCTGGTTCGGGGACCCCACGGGGCGCACCCGCAGCCGCTGGGTGGCGCAGCGGGCGGACGCCGGGGCGCCCGCCGACAAGGTGATCCGGCGCGACGACCCGGACCGCTTCTCGTTCCTCGTCATCGGTGACACCGGCGAGGGCGACGAGCCCCAGTACTCCGTCGTGCCGGGCTTTCTGAAGGTGGGTCAGGACTCCCGGTTCGCGGTCCTCGCCAGTGACGTGATCTACCCGGTGGGCAGCGCCGACGACTACGGCACCAAGTTCTTCCGGCCCTACCAGGACTACCGGGCGCCCATCTATGCGATACCGGGCAACCACGACTGGTACGAGGACCTCGGCGCGTTCATGCGCGTCTTCTGCGACGACGCCCCGCCCCTGGCCCCGGAGGCCGCCCCGCGCCCGCTCGGCAAGGCGTGGCTGCGCTCCCTTCTGTGGCACCGGCCGCGCGAGGGGGACGGCCAACGCCTGGCGGAGGACCGGAAGTCGAGGTCGGCTCCGGCCCAGCGGGCCGTACAGCCGGGGCCGTACTGGGCGATCGACGCCGGGCCGGTGCGGATCATAGGCATCGACACCGGGCTGCTCGGGGGCATCGACGCCGAACAGGGAGCCTGGCTGCGCGAGGTGTCGAAGGATCCCCGGCCGAAGATCCTCATCACCGGCCAGCCCCTGTACGTGGACGGTGAGCACCACCCGTGCGCGATCGAAGGGGGCGGCACCGTCGACGAGATCGTCCGTGACCCGGCCCACCGTTACGTCGCGGCGATAGGCGGCGACATCCACAACTACCAGCGCTATCCGGTGCCGGTGGACGGCCGCACCATCCAGTACGTCGTCTCGGGCGGCGGCGGTGCGTTCATGCACGCCACGCACACGATTCCGCGGGTCGACATCGCGAACGTCACCGAGAAGGAGTTCCGCTGCTATCCGCTGCGCGGGGACTCCCTGGCCTTCTACAGCGCGCTCTACGGCCGCAGGCTGCGCATGCGCCGCTTCTTCGGGCTCACCGAGGATGAAGCCACGGCCGTCATCGCCGAACGGCTGGAGATCCAGCCGGGTCGCGCAGCCGCCCCGGACGCCCGCATCACCTGGCGCACCCGCCTGGTCGCGGGCCTGTTGGGCACCGGACGCCGCCCCGACCGGGCCAAGCGGTTCCGCCTTCCCGTGCGCAAGATCCACACCCAGCTGTTCTCCCCGAGCTCGGCGACGTACAGCCCGCCGTTCTTCAAGCAGTTCCTCCGTCTGGACGTCACCCCGGAGACCGTCCGCCTGCGCTGCTACGCCGCCACCGGCAGCCTCGCCCATGAGGTCGACCCGCCGGTCGAGGACGAGGTGACGATCCCGTTGAGGTGATTGATCGCTGACGACCCTGCTGAACTGGCCGCGGGCGACGGGAACAGCGCGGGACGTGATCGAGTTGGCACGGGAACACGTCCATTGAAGGTTCAATGATGGAGGAGTCCATGCCGTCGACCTCACGCCCGCTGCGCAAGCTCGGCTTCCTCACGATCGGACTCTTCGACGAGGCGGATCCACGCCGGGGCCACGAGTCCACGCTGGAGATCATCGAGCTGGGCGAACGGCTCGGTTTCGACAGCGCGTGGCTGCGCCACCGCCATCTGCAGTACGGCATCTCCTCCCCCGTCGCCGTCCTCGCCGCGGCCTCCCAGCGGACCCGCCGTATCGACCTCGGCACGGCGGTCATCCCGCTCGGCTGGGAGAACCCGCTGCGGCTGGCCGAGGACCTCGCCACGGTCGACCTCCTGTCCGGCGGCCGCCTCAACCCGGGCGTCAGCGTGGGCCCGCCGATGCACTACGACCGCGTCAAGGAGGCCCTGTACCCGGACACGGCCGACGCCGAGGACTTCGGCTACGAGCGGGTGCGGCGACTGCTGGACTTCGTGCGGGGCAAGCCGGCCACGGACTTCAGCGGCACCGAGGGCTTTGAGGCCGCGCGGCGGCAGCCGCACATCGAATACAGCTCGGACCGGGTGCAGCCGCAGTCACCCGGCCTGGGCGGTCGTCTGTGGTACGGCGGTGGCAGTCTGCGTTCGGCGCGGTGGGCCGGCGAGCACGGGATGAACCTGCTGACCAGCAGCGTCGTCAAGGCAGAAGGCCCCGATACAGAAGACGCCGGGGCGGAAGGCCCGCAGGACCCGGAGCGGGCGCCGGACTTCGCGGAGATCCAGCTCGCGCACATCCGCGCCTTCCGCGCCCACCACCCCGACGGCGAGAACGCCCGCGTCTCCCAGGGCCTCGTCGTCATCCCCACCGACTCCGCCACGCCCGAACAGCGCGCGAAGTACGAGGAGTACGCCGCCAAGCGCACCCCTCGCACGACCGCACCGCAGGGCCCGGCCCGACTGCTGTTCGCCCCGGACCTCGTCGGCACCGCGGAGGAGATCGCCGAACGCCTCCACGCCCACGCCGCGTTCCGCGAGGTGGACGAGGTCGCTTTCGCGCTGCCCTTCACCTTCGAGCACGAGGACTATGTGCAGATCCTCACCGACATCGCCACCCGCCTCGGTCCGGCGCTGGGTTGGCGTCCGGGGGTCTGAGGGGCAGCCCCTCGCCTTCGAGGACGCTGTCGAGCAGGTGCAGCGGGGCGGCGCGTACTCCGGCGGCCTCGGCCGCGTCCCAGTGGGCGAGAGCCCGGGGCAGATCGACGAGGCCGTGGATCAGGGGCAGTTCGCTCGGGGAGCGGCCGGAGTCCGTGAGATGGGCGTGGAGGAGTGACTCCAGTCGGCACGAGGCCAGGGTGCCCGGAATTCCGGACCGAGTGGCGAACCCCGTGCTCGCCACGCCCGGCAGGTCCTCGCTCAGCCGTGGCCGCGTGGAGTCGACGGCCAGCAGGCCGCCTCCGACGACCAGCACGTCCTGGTCGCGGCTCATCCGGTCCAGTGCCCTCGCGGTGTCGAAGCAGTGCGGGAAGGAGTCGTCCACGACGATCGTGCCGGAGCGGAGCCGACCGACGTCCACCAGGGCCGTCGCGCCGCTCACGGCGGTGACGATCACATCGGCCTCGTAGACCGCCGCGGGCAGTGTCCGCCCCGACTCGGCGACCTCGATCGGCAGCGTCGGGTGTCCGGCCGACAGGTCCGCCGCCAGCTTCCGGAGTCGGGCCGTGCTGCCCGGCAGGTCGCAGAGCAGCAGTCGGGCCGGCGGGCCGGGCACGGTCGCCAGCAGCAGTCGTAGGGACGAGGTGCCGATCGAGCCGCATCCGACGACGGCGAGGGAGAGTTCGTCGAGCCGGCGGCCGGTGGCGGCGAGCGCGGAGCGGACGGTCCTGACCACGGCGACGGTCGTCGTGGCGTGTCCGGTGGTGAGGGCCGCGTCGGTCCTGGTCTCCCGCAGGACGTCGTAGCCGTAGCCGGTGAGGGACGGGATCATGCCCGCGAGCGAGACGCAGCGGGCGCCGAGGGAGGCGGCGTGTTCGACGGCTCGGGCGGTACGGGCCGCGAGGTCGCCGCCCGAGGCCAGTTCGTCGGCGAAGAGAGGGAGGGCGACGAAACCGGAGTTCCCGAGCGGGGTCCCGGTCTCCTCCAGCAGTCGGGCGTGGCCGTCCGGGAAGAGGAGCGCGCGGATCTCCTCACGGCCGAGGCCCGGACTCGCCGCCGGCAGTCCGGCGAGGGCGGCGAGGTGGTGCGGGGCGGGCAGGTATCCGACGAGCGCGGCGTCGAGGTGTGGGCGGCGCCTGCGGGCGGGGGCGAGGGCCGGGACTGGGGTGAGGGCGGGTTCGGTTTCGGTTACGGCTTCGGTTTCGGCTTCGGTCTCGCTCAGGGCCTCCCGCAGCTGTGTCTGTATCCGCTCGGCGAACCCGGCGGCTTCGCGGGGTGCGAGGGCCGCCACGGGGGCCCGTACGGTGACGCGCAGACCCTCCTCACCGTCCGCCAACGGCCGCACGGCCAGGAACACATCGGTGCCCACCGGCGGCGGGGCAAGGGCGGTGTCGGAGTCGTCCGCGCGCAGCGTCAAGCCACCGCCACCGACGCCGACGCCACGACCGGTCTCGGATCCGAGGGACGTGAAGTCGAGGAAGGTGAAGAAGAACTGGGCGTGGATCGGCAGCCCCGCCGCCGTGCGAACCTCGCTCGGGCCTTCGGCCCGGGCCCGGTCCGTCTCGGCCCCGATACACCTCAAGTCGTGCTCGAATGAGCCGAGTTGACCCGCGCTGCCGCTGCCTCCAACGACGGGCGGGGCGGCTGGACGCAGGGCCACCGCTTCCGCGAACGGGCCGAACACCCGATGCGCGTCCGCCGTGGACTCCTCGCGGCCGGTGACGGCTAGTCCGAGCACGAGGTCGCGGCGGCCGGTGAGCTCGGTGAGGGCGCGGTAGTACGCGGTGGGCAGCGGTGCGTACAGGGTGCGTTGTGCGTTGCGGGCGAGTCGCCGCAACGCGTCGGTCGTCGCGGCGTCGAGGGTGAAACCCGTGGTGTGGAACGGTGGTTGCCCATCGGCCTCCTCGCCCGCCGGCCGGCGCAGCACGGGGGGTGTGTAGGGCGCCCGGAGGCGGGCGCGGTAGCCGTCGGCCTCGGGTCCACGCGGGTGCGGGAGTACGGCGGACAGGGCGACGTGGTCGCGGAAGGAACTGTCGAGCGGTGGCAGGTCGGGTGGGAGGCCGCGGTCGAGGCGGTCGTACACGGTGAACAGTTCGCGGGCCAGCAGGGCGGCGCTGTAGCCGTCGCCGATGAGGTGGTGCGCGTGGACCAGGAGCACATGCTCGGTGGGGGCCAGGGTGAACAGCCGCAGCCTCAGCAACGGCCAGGCCCACGGCTCCAGTCGGCGCCGCGACTCCTCGGCCGTGCGCTGCTGAAGCAGGTCGGGGTGGGCGAGGGGCTCCACCTCCACGGGCAGGCGCAACGAGTCCGGCAGCTCCTGCTGTACGGGCGGGCGGGCGCCCGCGGGGAAGACGGTGCGCAGCATCGGGTGACGGGCCACCAGGACGTCGACGGCGCCCTGGAAGACGTCATGGCGCAGCGGTCCGCTCAGCCGGAACCGGGCGAGCCAGCCGGAACCCGCCCCGGGGTCGATGGTGTCGGCGAGCAGGAACCCGCGCTGGGAGGGGGTGAGGGGGTAGGCGTCCATGGGCCGCGCCGACCGTGAGGCCGAGCCCGGGTCATGCGCATTCTCGTCCTCGTCCGAAGCCGACGTCGGCTCGGTGGCGGCGGCGTCGAGGGCCACTGCCAGTGCGCTCAGCGTGCGGTGGGTGTAGAGGGCGGTCGGGCGTGGGACGGCCGGGAGTTCCTCGCGCAGGCGGGAGAAGAGTTCCAACACCATGATGGAGTCGCCGCCGAGCGCGAAGAAGTCGTCCTCGCGGGTGACGTCCGGGACGCCCAGCAGGGTCGACCAGATGCGCGCCAGCGTGAGCTCGGTCGGGGTGGCGGGAGGAGTTCCGGGGAGGGTTCCAGGAGGGGTTTCGAGGAGGGTTCCAGGAAGGGTCCCGGGGAGGGTTCCCTTGGCGTGATCACCGACTCTCCCGGTGCCAGCCGCGCCGGTCGTTCCCTCGACTTCGCCCGCCAGCAGGTTGCGGTCTATCTTGCCGGTGCCGGTGAGCGGGATCGCCGGGATCGTGTGGATGCGTCCGGGCAGCATGTACGGCGGCAGGGTTCGGGACAGGAAGGCGCGCACCTCGCGTGGGCCGGGCTCGTCCGGGCCGGGGCGGGGTTCGACGTACGCCACGAGACGTCCGTCGATGAGCAGTACGGCGGCACGGGCGATGTCCGGGTGGGCGAGCAGCGCGGCCTCGACCTCGCCGAGTTCCACTCGGTGTCCGCGGACCTTGACCTGGTCGTCGAGGCGGCCGAGGAACTCCAGCGCGCCGTCCTCGGTTCGGCGGACCCGGTCACCGCTGCGGTACCAGCGACGACCGTCGCGCTCCACGAAGGCCTGCGCGGTGAGCTGCGGCTCGCCGAGGTAACCGGGTGTCAGTCCCGTTCCGGCGATGAGCAGTTCGCCGGGCTCGCCACTCGCGCAGGGACGTCCGTCCTCGGTGACGACGGCCAGTTCGGTGCCGGCCACTGGTCGGCCGATGGGCAGCCGGCGTACGTCGTCGGCCGGCCGGGTGTCGATGACATGGCAGGTGGCGTTGATGGTGGCCTCGGTGGGGCCGTACAGGTTGGCGACCCTGTGCTCCGGTCCCCCGCGGCTGTCGAGCAGGTCGAACCAACGGCGGACATGGGCGGCGGGCAGCGCCTCGCCGCCCACGTGGACCCAGCGCAGTGCGGACAGGTCCGGGGGTGTCCCATCCTGTCGTACCCGGGTCTCGGCGGCGGTCAGCAGCCGCTCCCAGAGCGTCGGGACCGAACTCCACACCGTGACACGGTCGTTGACGATCCGGTCCAGCAGTGCCTCGGGGTCGCGCAGGAGGTCTCGGGTGAGGGTGTGGATGGTGGCCCCGGCCAGCAGCGGTGCCAGCAACTGGCGTACGGAGGCGTCGAAACAGACGGATGCCGTCTGCGCGAGGTGATCGCCGGGGCCGTAGCCGAACGTGGTCAGGGACCAGTCGAGGTAGTTGAGCATGGACCGGTGCGTGATCGGGACGGCCTTGGGGCGGCCGGTGGAGCCCGAGGTGAAGATCACGTAAGCGATGGCGTCCGGGGGCGGAGATGGAGACGAGGACGGGAACGGAGGCGGAGGCGGGGCTGTCGGGAGGGAGGGGGCGTCGGTGGCGACGGGGGTGATGCCGGTGAGTCGGCCGGTGGCGGCGTGCGTTGCCGTGTGGCGCACCACGACGCCGAGGCCGGTTCGTGTCACCTGGTCCTGGAGGCGGGCGATGGGGTGACCGGCGTCCAGGGGCACCCAACCCGCGCCCGTGCGGAGGATGCCGACCACGGCGACGACGGTGTCCGCGCCCGGCTCGGTGAGGAGACCGACCAGGTCGCCGGGGTGTACGCCGGTCGCCCGTAGCCGGGCGGCGAGAGTGGCGGAGGCGTGGTCGAGATCGGCGTAAGTGAGGGTCGTACTACCGGTGTTGATGGCCACGGCGGTCGGGGTCGCGCGGAACCGGGCGGCGAGGCGCTCGATGATTCCGTCGTCGCCGGGCGTCAGCGGAAGGGGGGAAAGGGCTGGAAGGGATGGAAGGGGCGCAAGGGGTGATGCGACGGCAGGCGCCGTGGCGGGCGGCGTGCGAGGTCGTACGACCGGTGAAGAGCCGGATCCCGACGGCTGCCACGAATGCTGCCGCGAGGGCTGCTGTCCGGTCGTGGCGCGGAGTTCGGCCAGGTAGTCCTCGGCGAGACGCTCGACTGTGGCGGGCCGGAAGAGGTGGGCGGGGTGGTTCCAGGAGAGGCGCAGGGCCGTGTCGGACTCCCAGCACAGCAGTCCCAGCCGGGTCGCGGCGGAGGCGGTGGCCGCAGCGGTCGGGGTGACGGTGACCGGCCAGTCGCGGCCGTGGCTCACGGGGAAGCGGGCGAAGCTGAAGCCGGCCGGGGCGACCGTGCGCGGGGCGGGCCCGGTGGCGGGCAGCAGCGCGGCGATGTCGGGGCTGGCGAGGGTCGCATGGGACTCCGCCTCGTGCCAGATCCGCCGCAGTCGCCGGGCCAGCGTGGTCGCGGGCTCGTCCGGGTCGACGGTGACGAACACCGGCAGCGTGTCGGCGAGCGGTCCCACGAGCCGGTCGATTCCGGGCAGGGGGACCTCGCGGCGGGCGCGCGCCACGTTCACGGCGACGGCCCGCTGTCCGCTCCAGCGGGCCAGACAGCGGCCGTACACCGCGAGCAGTAGGTGGAAGAGGGAGACCTCGTGCCGGGCGGCGAGTTCCCGCAACGCCGCCGTGAGCGTCGCGTCGACCGTCGTCTGGTGGTGGGTGAGCGGCGGCTGCGGGAGGGCCTCCGGGTCGCCGTCGTACGGGAGTGCCGGGGCCGTCGCCGACGCGGTGTGCTCGGCGATGCGATCACGCCAGTACTGCTGGTCGCGGGTGAAGGCGGGCGACTGACGGTCGGCGGTGAGGAGGTTCGCGTAGTCGGCGAACTCGGCGCGTGGGATGGGGCGTTGGAGGTGCGACCCATGGGTGAGTGAGGTGTACAGCGACCAGAGTTCCTCGCACAGGATCTTGAGGCTGTAGCCGTCCGCCGCGCTGTGGTGGACGACCAGCAGCAGGTGGGCGAGGTGGGCGTCCAGGCGGTCGCGGACCAGTACGGCACGCACCGGGTCCTCGGTGGTCAGATCGAACGGGCGGTTGTACAGGCGCTGTTCGAGGTCGGGCAGCGGCGGTGCCGTGGCGTCCGGTTCGTGCACCTCGTACCAGTGGGGAGCCGGGTGGGTGGGATCGGCGGGGGCGACGTACTGGCGCGGCTGTGTGCCGTCCATGGTGATGCGCAGACGCAGCATGGGGTGCCGTGCCGCGAGGTGGGCCAGCGCCTGGCCGAGGAGTTCGGGGTCGAGGGGGCCGCGGACGGTCTGCCGTAGGAAGCCGTAGGCGGTGACGCCGTCGTACAGGGCTTCCGTGGTGAGGAAGGCGCGTTGGAGCGGTGTGAGGGGGCGCGGGGTGTCCTCCTGGCGGCGGTGCGCTGAGCGGGCGGCCCGCGGTGCGGTGGACGTCTGCCCGCTGAGGTGGGTGGTCAGCTCGCCGATCGTCCGGTACTCGAAGAGCAGCGTGGCGGGCAGCGGCAGCCCGAGTTCCGTCTCCAGGCGGCGTGCGAGGTCGACGGCGGTCAGGGAGTCGAGCCCCAGGCCGAGGAACTGCTCGTCGTCGCCGATGTCCTCAGGGGTGCGGTGCAGTGCCTCGGCGAGCATGCGGCGTACCGCGTCCATGACGTGCGCGTCGCCCGGACGGTCCGCTTTGAAGGCCGTGCGGGACGCCGGTGCCTCCGAGAGCGTCGACGGTGTTGAGGGCGGCGCGAAGGCCGAGGGGGCCGCGGGGTTAGAGGGGTTCGCGGGGGCCAACCGTGCCGAGGGTGCCGCAGCGGTCACCAGCAGGTGCGCGGCATCGGTGGCGACGGCCACCCGCAGCGCGGCGATCGCGGCCCGTGTGGTCATGGGGCCGAGTCCGCGCTCGCGCAGTCGGGCCAGGGCCGGTGCCGGTGCACCGGCGGCCAGTCCCGCGTCGGAGACAGGACCGAACCCGATCGCCTGCCAGGGTCGGCCGTCCGCTCGCTCGGCGGCTGCGTGGGCGTCGAGGAAGGCGTTGGCCGCCGCGTAGTCGCCGAGCGCACCCGCCAGGCCGGGCAGTACGGAGGAGAGGGAGGAGAAGGCGACGCACACGGCGGGTGTCTGGCCGTGCCGCCGCAGCGCTTCGGCGAGCAGCACCGTGCCGCGCACCTTCGCGGCGAGCACCCGCTCGATCTCACCGCCGACGTCGCGGACGACCTTGCCGCCGACATCACCGCTCTCGCGACCGTTCTCGCCGTCCTTCGCGGCTTCCGTCTTGGCGCGGAGCGTGCCCGGACGGACGGTGCCGGCCGCATGGAACACTCCGTCCAGCGCGGGCAGCGTGGTGAACAGGGCCTCGACGGCGGCTTCGTCGGACACGTCGGCCGCGTGGTACCGGGCCCGGGCGCCCTGGGCCTTGAGCTCGACGAGCAGCTCGTCGGGGGCGGTGTCGGAACGCCCGGTCAGGATCAGTTCGCATGCGCCGCGCCCGGCCAGGTCACGGGCGAGCGCGGAGCCGAGCCCGCCCGCTCCCCCGGTGATCAGGTAGGTGCCGTCCGGCGGCAGGGCTTCGAGCGCTGCGGGAACATCCGGAACGTCCAGGACGTCCAAGACGTCCAAGACATCCGACACATCGGCCGGCGTACGGCTGAGCCTGACCCCGTTACGCCATGCGAACGCGCCCTCCGCGCCCGGCTCATGGACCGACCGCAGTTCCCGTTCCATTGCCTCGGCCCGGGCGTCGAGCGTGTCGCGAGAGGACAGGTCGACGCTGCGGGCGGCAAGTCCCGGGTGCTCCTCCGCGAGCGCCGGCGTGAAGCCGTGCAGGAGTGCCTGCGTCGGGCGCGCCTGTTCGGTCGAGGTGCTTCCGGTGACATACGCGTCCTCGGTGACCGCCACGAGGCGGCTGCAGCCGGCGGCGAGGACGTCGAGCACGGGGCGCAGTGACGTGACGGCGGCGTCGGTGGCGGCATCCACGCTCTCCCGGCTTCCGTCGCCGGAGCCCTCGCCGCCTCCCAGCCACACCACGGTGTCCGCCGACGCGGCACGCAGCCCGGCCGCACCGCTCTCCCCCAGCACCGTCACCCCGCGGCCGACGAGCTGCTCCGTCAGGGCCCGGCCCAGCGGCTGGTCCGCACCGATCAGCCGCACCACACGGGGCCCGGCCGCCGACGTGAGCGGCACGTCCCTCCAGTCGAGTCGCCGTACGACAGCCGCCGCGCCGGCCTTGCGCGGCCAGTGACGCCTGCGCTGAAAGGGATACGTCGGCAAGGGCACCCTCGCCCGCCCGGCAGCCCGGCCCGGCCGGTCAAGCCCCGCCCGACCAACCACTGCCCCATCGGGCCGTGCCCCATCAAGCGCTGCCCCATCAATCTCTGCTCGATCAAGCCCTGCCCGTTCAAGCCCTGCCCGTTCAAGCGCCGCCCGGTCCAGAGCCGCGCCGCGCGCCCACAATCGTCCCGCCGTCTCAAGCAGCACTCGCGCCCCGGCGGCCTCCCCCTCATGCCCCGGCTCCGAGGAAGGCCCCGTCGCCCCCGTCGTCAGCACCGCCACGTCAAGAGCACCCCGCGCACCGGCAGCCGCACGGACGCTCCCGCCCAGAGTGCTGCCCGGCCCGAGTTCGACGAAGGTGTCGTAGCCCTCGTCGAGAAGCCGTCCCACAGCCGCCCCGAACCGCACCGGCCGCACCGCATGCGCCTGCCAGTAGTCGGGGGTGAGGCCGGGCCGCCACTCCCCGGTGACCGTGCTCAGCATGGGTACGGCCGCCGTCTTGACGGTCAGCGCCTTGGCGGCGTCGTGCAGCGGGTCGAGGACCGGCTCCAGGAGCGGGGAGTGGAAGGCATGGGAGACGCGGAGCCTGCGCGCGGCCACGCCACGTGCCGCCAGCTCCGCGAGGGCACGCTCGACAGCGTCCTCGGCGCCCGAAATCACCACCTGGTCAGGCCCGTTGACGGCAGCCACGCTCAACGAGCCGTCGGCTGCCGCGACGAACTCGGCGACGGTGTCCTCGTCACCCCTGACCGCGGCCATGGCGCCGCCGGGCAGCGCGAGTTCCCCCACCAGGCGCCCCCGCTCCGCCGCGAACCCCACCGCCTCGGCGAGACTCAGCGCACCGCAGACACACGCGGCGGCGATCTCGCCCACGCTGTGTCCGGCGACGGCGTCCGCGGCCAGGCCCCACTCCCCCAACTGCCGGGCCAGGCCCACTCCGAACGCGACGAGGAGCGGCTGGGCCACCTCCGTCCTGGCCAACTCCGCCGGATCCGTCCGGGGATCGAGGCACCAGTCGGCGAGCGAGCGTCCGAGCACGGGTCCCGTCAGCGAGGAGGCCTCGTCCAGGACCTCCCGGAACACCGGGGACGACCGGTACAGGGCGCGCCCCTGGCCGGGTCGCTGGGCTCCCTGTCCCGGCAGCAGGAACACCGTCCGTGGACGCGACCGGGCCACCGTGAAGTCCGCCGTGCGGGCAGCGGCGAGGCGGGTCGCGAGGTCACCGTCGGCGATCACGGCGAGGCGGTGAGGACCGCTGTCGCGCGCGGTGTTGGCGGTGGCGCAGATGTCCGCCTCGGGCAGCTCGGGGTGCGTCCGTACGTACGTGGCCAGGTCGGTCGCGGCCGACAGGAGGGCCTCGGGGCTGTGGGCCGACAGCGTGAGCAGGTGCGGGCCGTCGGCGGAGGGCGATGCGGAGGGGGTCCGTAGGGCCGGTGCCTCCTCCAGGACGGCGTGTGCGTTGGTGCCGCCGAAGCCGAAGGCGTTGACGCCCGCGATCAGCGGCCCTGCCGTGCGCCATTCCCGCTGCTCGGTGACGAGTTCGAAGCCGGGGGCGACGCGTTCCAGGTAGGGCGCGGGCGAGGTGGTGTCCGGGGAGGGCGGGATCCGGCGGTGCTGGAGTGCCAGGACCGTCTTGACCAGTCCCGGCATTCCGGCTGCGTTGAGCAGGTGTCCGATGGTGGCCTTGACCGAGCCGAGCAGGCGCGGGCGGCCGTCGGTGCGGGGCGGGAAGGCGTGCCCGAGCGACTGCGCCTCGATCGGGTCGCCGACCGGAGTGCCGGTGCCGTGTGCCTCGACGTAAGACACCGAGTCGGGGTCGATGCCGCACTCGTCGTAGGCCCGGGTGATGACCTCGCGCTGGGTGCGCGGGTTGGGGGCGAGCAGGCTGAGTGACCGGCCGTCGTTGTTGACGGCTGTGCTGCGGACCAGGGCGAGTACCGGATCGCCGTCCCGCAGCGCGTCGTCCAGGCGGCCGAGGACGAGGGCCGCTCCGCCTTCCCCGGGCACGATTCCGTCGGCGGCGGCGCCGAAGGGGCGGCTGCTGCCCGTCGGGGAGAGCGCGCCGGCGCGGGCCAGGAGCCGGTGGCCGGTCGCGGTGAGGGCGAGTTGGACGCCGCCGACCACGGCGATGCCGCACTCGCCGCTCTGGAGGCTGCGCCGTGCCAGGTGGAGCGCCACGAGCGCGGAGGAGCAGGCGGTGTCGACCGCGAGGGCGGGGCCGTCGAGGTCGAGTGTCTGGGAGAGGCGGGCGGCGATCAGGTTGGGGAGGTTGCCGGTGAGCGCTCCGGGGTGGGCGGTGAGGTCGCCGTCCGTGGCGGCGGCCAGGATCTCGCGGTATCCGCTGTCACCGACGGCGGCGAACACTCCGATCCTGCGGCCGGTCCTGCGCGGCCCCGCGTACCCGGCGCGCTCCAGCGCCTCGTGGGCCAGCTCCAGGAAGATCCGTGCCTGCGGGTCGGTCGCCCGGGCCTCGTCGTCGTCCAGGCCGAAGAAGGCGGCGTCGAAGTCGGCGGGGTCGGGGAGGAAGGAGCCGAAGAGGCCGGGGGTGCCCGGCGCGCTCGCCCAACGGCCGTCGGGAACGGCCGTCACCGTGCCGCGGCCTGACCCGAGCAACTCCCAGAAGTCCTCGGGGCTCTGCGCACCGGGAAATCGGCAGGCCATTCCGAGAATCGCAACTGGCCGCTTCTCGCTGCTCGCGCCGGACGGCACGTGCCCGGCGTCCGCCCTCGTCTCCCGCTCCGCTCCCGCTGACGCTCCGTCAAGGTCCGTGAGCAGCAGACCCAGCACATGCCCGGACAGTGCCCCGACCGTGTCGTGGTCCCGCAGCACCCGAGGCTCCAGCGTGACGGAGAAGGCGTCCTCGATCCCGGCGAGCACCGCCATCGCCTTCAGCGAGGAGCCCCCGAGGGCGAAGAACCGGTCATCGCGGCCGATGTCCGTCGGCGCAAGTTCCAGTGTCCGTGCCCAGATCCCGCGCACCACGTCCTCGACGTCACGCCGAGAACGCGGCACGGCGGCAACCTGCGGGCCGCCCTGCTCCCGGACCTCCGGGGCGGGCTCGGCCCCGGCCCGCCCCGCCGACAGCCGCCCCGCCGGCAGCCGCCCCGCCGGCAGCCGTCCCGCAGACAGCCGCGCCGCCGACAGCCGCGCCTCGACCGCCGCGTAGGCGCCCGCCTCGAACCGGGTGCGCATCAGGGCGCGCCGCAGCTTGCCGCTGGTCGTCCGGGGGAACGCGCCCGGGGGCAGCGGCAACACCCGTACGTCGTCGTGTCCCAGCGCCTCCCGGACCCGCGCCGCCGCCGCGTCGAGCACCGGAAGGGCCGCGGCCAGGGCGGGCCGCGCCCACTGCACGAACACCACCACCCGATCGCCCCCGGTGTCCGGATCGGTGGACCCGATCGCCGCCACCGTCCCCTCGGGCAGCCCCGCTGTGGTGGCGGCGGTCTCTTCGAGGTCGGCTGCGTGGAAAGTACGGCCGCCTGCGAAGACGACGTCCTTGTGACGGCCGGTGACACACAGGCGGCCCTCGTCCAGGAAACCGAGGTCACCGGTGCGCAGCCAGCCGGCGGCGGAGAACGCGTCGGCGTCCGCGGGGAGGTCGGGGGCGCGGTGGTAGCCGCGGGCCACCTGGGGGCCGCGTACCTCGATGTGACCGACGCGCCGGTCGCCGAGCGGCGCCCCGGAGTCGTCGGTGATCCGTATCTCGCAGTCGGGCACCGCGCGGCCCACGTCCATGAGTTCGACGGCGTCCGGTCCGGGCCGCGCGGCAACGGCCCGGCCCCGGCTCAGCGCCGCCCGGTCCAGTGCGCGGGGCTCGGCGATCTCCCCGAGCGGGGGCACGGTCACGGCGAGCGTGGCCTCGGCCAGCCCGTACACGGGCAGCATGGCCCGGGCGTCCAGCCCCGCCGCCCTCGCCTTCGTGCCGAACTCCCGCCACACACGCGGCGCGATCGGCTCGGCGCCCACGAGCATCAGACGTACGCAGCTCAGGTCCAGCCCCGCCCAGGTGCTCGCCGGCACCCTTCGTACGGCCAGCGCCAGTGCGAAGTTGGCCGCCGACAGCAGGGTGGCCCGGTGCCGCGCCACCGCTTCGAGCCAGCGGGCGGGGCGCTTGGCGAAGGTCAGCGGTTCCAGCCGTACCTGCTTCAGGCGCGCCGCCATGGGCACGAGGTGGGTGCCTATCAGACCCATGTCGTGGAAGTACGGCATCCAGGTCGCGACCACGTCGTCCGAGGTGACCGCCGTCGCGGCGCGGATCTGCCGGAGGTTGGCGAGTACGGCCTCGTGGGTGAGTTCCACACCCTTGGGGGCGCCGGTGCTGCCGGAGGAGAACTGCAGGAAGGCGAGGTCCTGTGGATGCCGCGCGGGCAGCGAGCGCAACGGGCGGGCCTCGCGCAGCGCCCCCAGCCGCAGGGCGCGCACCGGCGCCGGGAACTCGCCGAGCATGGCTTCGGTGGAGTCGTCCACCAGGACGGCGGGCCTGCCGAGGAACTCCCACACCGGCCCCGCCCGACCCGCCTCCGGAGCGAGCGGCACGGGCACGAGCCCCGCCGCCAGGGCACCCCAGAACATCGGCTGAAAGTCCTCGCCGAGGCCGGCGAGCAGCGGAACGGGCGTACCGGGCTCGACGCCCGCCGCGCGCAGGCCCGCCGCCACGCGCAGGGCGTCGTCGTGGAGTTCGGCGAAGGTGACGGAGTGTTCGCTGCCGTCTCCGCGGACATGGACGACGACCTGCTCCGGGGTCTCCTCGGCGGCACGCAGCAGGATGTCGAGGAGCGTGGAGGCGGTACGGCGCCCGGGAGTCGGCATGCGCTTCCTTTCTCGTCCGAGCAGGATTTTCCTGATCTTCACCAGTACGACGACGAGTATCGTCGAACGGTTGGCCGACTGACCGACATGTCCTTGCCTAGGCCTAGCGCCCAAGAGCGTCGGCCAGGTCGGCAAGGTGCGCCGAGACCGGCCCCAGGGTGAGCAAACCGCTGCCGGCACCGGCCAGTTCGTTCGCCGCCGGGGTGAGGGCGGTGTGGGCGCGGACCATGGTCTGCCGGTCGCCGAGGGCCAGTGCGGCTCGGGCGGTGAGGCACCACAGGGCCTCCTGGAGGAGGTCGCGGGGCGGGTCGGGTGTCGCGCGGAGGGCCTCGGCGGCCACGGCGCGGTGGCCCTGGTCGAGGAGGAGCAGGGGGTGCGCCCAGGGGGCGTACGGTCCCCAGTCCATGTCGGTCTCGGCCTCGGTGTCGGCATCGGCATCGGCATCGGCATGGAGGGGCTGTGCGTGGCGTAGGCGCAGGCACAGGAGGGCGAGCGGCAGGAGGCCCTCGGTGAGGCCCGGCATGCCCGCGTCGTGGAGGAGGGTGGCCGCGTCGCGGTAGGCGGCCTCGACCTCCGTCACCGGTGCCTGGCCCGTGGCGTCCAGCCGCAGTGCGGCGTACCACCCGGTGAACACGCCCACCAGCGGCCGTTCGTGGCGTACGGCCAGTGCGTCCGCGGCGGCCGCATGGCGGTCGGCCGTGGTGAAGTCGCCGAGGGCGCTGCGGGCCTGGAGCCGGACGAGGTGGCCGAGGATCTCGAAGTTGGCCAGGCCGTTGCGGGCGGAGAGCGCGACCAGCTCCGCGCCGATCCCGTCGCGGCGGGGCGCCAGCCCGGTGCGGTCGAAGCACTGCATGAAGGACGCGTTGAGGGCGAATGCCAGCAGCACCGGATCATCCAGTCGGCGGGCGATCTCCTCGGCCTGGCGGGCGGCCTGGGGGGCACGGGCGTGGGCGGTGGCGTCGGCGGGTGGGGTGCCGCGCGACTCCAAGGCGATCGTCGCCAGCAGCCGGCCTTTTGCCGCCTCATGGCCCTGGCCCTGGCCTTCGCCTTGCGCATGCAGGGCGGTGAGGGTGCGCTCGGCCGCCGCGACCACGCTGGCCGCCTGTTCCGGGTCGTCGACGCGGGTCCAGATGGCCGGGACGTCGTAGGCGCCGATCACCCGGGCCGTCAGTTCCGCATCGCCCACTTCCTCCGCGGCCGCGATCGCCGCGACCCGGTGCTCGCGGGCGGCCAGCAGTCCGCTGCCTCCGGTAACGGCGAGGCTGCGCAACAGGCCGGTGGTCGACTCCAGGCGTGCCCGCGCGTCGGGCGCGACGGTGCGGTCGTAGGCGGCGGCGACCTGCTCCCAGACCCGGCCCGCGGGGTTGTCCCACTCACGGGCGGGGTTGTCCGACTCGTGGGCGGGGTTGTCCGACTCGTGGGCGGGGTCGTCCGACTCGTGGGCGGGGTCGTCCAAGCCTCGGGCGCGGGGGTCCTGGGCCTGGCCAAGGTGGTCCTGCGCTTGGCCGAAGGAGTCCTGCGTCCGACCGAGGCGGTCCGGCGGCTTGCCGAGTCGATCCCGTGGCTGAGCGAAACGGTCCGGCGCCTGGCCGTGGCCATCCCGCGCCTGCTCCAGGTGGTCGGCCTGCCGCAGGATGTCCGTCTCCAGGGTGCGCAGTCGCGGGCCCGGGTCGACGCCCAGTTGCCCGGCAAGCAGTGCACGGGCCTGGCGCAGCACGTCCAGCGCGTCGGCCTGTCGGCCGGTGCGGTACAGCGCCAGGGCCAGCAGGCGCCAGGCGTTCTCCCGCCAGGGGTGCTCGGCCGCGTGCGCGTGAAGGTCCGCTGCCGCCCGGTCGGCCAGGCCGAGGGACATCAGCGTCTCGGCGCGCAGTTCCACGGCGTGCAGGCGCAGTTCGGCCAGGCGGCGGCTGTCGGCGTGCGCCCACGGCTGGTCGGCGAACTCCGCGTAGGCGGGCCCGCGCCACCAGCCGAGCGCCTCGTCGAGTCGTACGGCCGCGTCCTTGGGCGGCAGTGTCACGGCCTCGGCGACCGTCTGCTCGAAGCGCCAGGCGTCCACCGTGTCCTTCGGGGCGCGCAGGGCGTAGCCGGGGCCGTCGGTGACCAGCAGCCGGGCCGGGCTGCGGGGCGGGCGGCCCGGTTCGAGGGCGCGGCGCAGCGCGGCGACGAAGGTGCGCACGGCGCCCACCGCGTCGGCGGGCGGCTCCGTCCAGAGGTCGTCGACCAGCCGGGAGACCGGCACGACACGCCGTCGCGCGACGATCAGCCGGGCCAGCACCGAGCGGTGTCTCGGCCCCTTCAGGGCGATCGCGTCCCCGTCCGCGTCCCACGCCGTGACCGGCCCGAGCACGCCGAACCCAGGGCCCATGTCCTCCACCGCCCTCCACTGTCGCGGTCACACCGGCGTTGCTCATCCACTGCTCATCCGCCCGCAGGAGGATCAAGGAACGGATCCCCGAAGGAACAAGATCCCCCGAGAGACCCCCGCCGCAAGGATCTCCCGGGGGTGAGTCTCCCGGATCCCGGATCCCGGATCCCCCAGGTCCCCCGGATCCCCCAGGGCCCCCAGGTCCCCCGGATCCCCCAGGGCCCCCAGGTCCCCCGGATCCCCCAGGGCCTCCGGGTCCCCCTGCGAGGCATCCTCCACCCATCCCTTCACATCGGAAGGAGCGGCACCGTGGCACCTGTCATCGCCGGCTTCGATCAGCACCGTGTCCCCGTCGCCGACGGAGTCTCCCTGCACACGGCCGTCGGCGGATCCGGTACGCCGGTCATCCTGCTGCACGGCTTCCCGCAGACCCACCTGATGTGGCGCCATGTGGCCGCCGACCTCGCCACCGAGCACACCGTGATCTGCCCCGACCTGCGCGGCTACGGCGCCAGCGACAAACCGGCGGAGACCGACGGCACCGTCTACGCCAAGCGCACCATGGCCGCGGACATCGTGGCCCTGGCCAGCGAACTCGGCCACGAGCGGTTCGCGCTGGCCGGGCACGACCGGGGCGCCCTGGTGGCCTTCCGCGCCGCGCTCGACCACCCCGGCACCGTGACCCACCTCGCGTGTCTCGACATCCTGCCGACCCTCGACATGTGGGACGTGCTGCACGGCGTCACGGCCGCCGTCGCTTTCCACCTCTACCTGATGGCCCAACCGCCCGGCCTGCCCGAGCGCATGATCGGCGCCGCCCCGGACGCCTTCTTCGGCCACTTCCTCGACATCTGGACGACCGACCGGCAGGCCGTTCCGGACGAGATCCGCGCCGCCTATCTGGCGGCCTGCCGCGAGGCGGTGCCCTCCATCGTCGCCGACTACCGGGCCTCCGCCGGCATCGACATCGAGCACGACCGGGCCGACCGGGCGGCGGGAAACACGCTGCGGATGCCGGTCGGTGTGCTGCAGCAGGACTGGGGCGCGGCCCTGGGCTTCGACGCCGCCGCACTGTGGCGCGCCTGGGCACCCGACGTACGGCACACCACGGTCGGCTGCGGCCATTTCATGGCCGAGGAGGCACCCGCCGACATCGCGAAGGCACTCCGGGAGCTACTCGCCCGCTGAACCGAACCGAACTGAACCGAGCCGCAGCCCTCCGGTCACCAACGCCCCGGCTCGGTCCCGACGATCGGCTCCGACGGCTTCCCGTCCACCCCGACCGGCACCTCACCGGCGAGCATCACGCGGTGCATGATCCGGGGGAAGTCGAGGTGGACGTTGTCGCCGGGGGCGAGGTGGATGGTGGCCCGGTTGTCCCAGAAGGCCACGCTGCCGGGCTCCCAGCGGAAGCGGACCGTGTACTCAGGCCGCACCGCCTGCTCCAGCAGCATGTCGAGGATCGCCCGGCTCTCGGTCCGCGAGAGGTCGGCGATCTGCTCGACGTAGTAGCCGTTGACGTAGAGCACCCGCTCCCCTGTCTCCGGATGGACCCGCACCAGCGGATGCAGCGAGGCGACCTGATGGTCCAGCAGATGACGGACGTACGCGTCGTCACCGGGCCGTGGCTGGTAGCCGACGCCGAGACGGTGCTCGGCGCGCAGGCCGTCCACGAACTCCCGCACCGGGCCGGAGAGTCCGGCGTACGCCGCCGCCAGGTTCGACCAGGTGGTGTCGCCGCCGTAGGGCGGTACGGTCTCGGCGCGCAGGATCGTCGCGGCGGGCGGGTCGATCCGGGCGCCGTGGTCGCAGTGCCAGCCGCGCAGCAGGGTGTGCCGGCGGCGCCGTAGCCACTCGTCGTGCTCCATGCCGAACTTCCCGCCCAGCTCCAGCCGGTCGGCGGTCGTCTCGACCTCGGGGAAGTCCGCCGGGGACGCGCTGCCCCGCTTGCGCAGCACGACCGGCTCCCCGAACCGCCGCGCGAACGCCACATGCCTGGCGTGGTCCAGCCGCTGCCCACGGAAGAACACGACCTTCCAGCGCAGCACCGCCGCCCTGATGGCGGCGACCGCGGCGTCGTCCAGCTCCCCGGCCAGGTCGACGCCCGTGATTTCCGCCCCGATGTGCCCGGCGACCGGTTTCACCTCGATCCCCGCGACCTGCTCCGTCCCTTCCGCGGTGGCCCTGTCCGTCGTCATGCGCACTCCGTCGATGGTCCGCACCGGCTCCGGTCCGAGCCGGTTCCAGGAAGATCGTGACAGGGTCCGGCGGGTGTGGCGACTAGCGGGTGGAGGCAGTCAGGTCCCACACGCCGACGCCGCCGTCAGAGGTCGTGACGGCGACGGGGATTCCTGCTGCCTCGGTGACCATCTGGAGATGGTGGCCGGTGAACGGCTCTCCGATCTCCTCACAGCCGGCCAGATCCCACAGACGAGTGGTGCCGTCATTGCTGCCGGTCACGGCGATCATGCGGCCGGCGACAGTCGCGGTGCCCAGTGTCTGGACGCTGTCGGTGCGGCCGGTCATCGGTGCCCCGATCGGCTCCTGAGTGGTGAGGTCCCACATGTGCCATGTGGTACCCAGTGAGGGACCGAGGATCAGGACCGGGGCGTCTTCTGGCCCGTCAAAGCGGTATTGCAGGGTGTTCATCGGTGTCTCACTCACCCGCCCGACCCTCTCATCTGTCACCTGCAGTCCTACCGCCAGGGCCAGAAGGTGTGGGGTGACGCGGGCATGGACGCCATGTGGTCCGCTTCCACGGTCAAGGTGATCGGCTCCGGCATCGACGACCCGGACTTCGCCGACAAGCTGTCCCGCCTCATCGGCGACCATGACGTGGAGACCACCTCCACCTCCCTTTCCGAGTCGGGGAAGTCGACGTCGGTGTCGATGCGGCAGGAACGGATCCTGCCCGCGGACGCGATCCGGGCCCTGCCCAAGGGCACCGCCCTGTGCTTCGCCACCGGCATGCGCGCCGCCATGCTCGACCTTCGCCCCTGGTACGCAGAGCCCGGCGCCGACACCCTCGCCTCTTCCTCCGCCCGCGCCTCAAAGGCCATCACAGCGCGCGCCGTTGCCAAAGCCGCTCCCTCACGCGACGACTTCGGCCAGGCCGCATGAGACCCGCCCCCCTTGCAGCATGCTGCCCCGAGCGTTTGGAGAATCCCGTGTCCTTCGTGGACGTGCCTGACGTGTTCATTGGGTCCACCGATGACGCGCACACGTTCGTCGTCCTCAACCGCCATATTCGCAGCGCCGACCGTCTGCTGACCGACGCCGGTTTCACCGCCCGCAAAGTGAACGGTCGGACCGTCTATCTGCTCCCGCCCACCGCTTCCGAGGAGGCCAACGAGCGGGCCGGCATAGCGATGTACGGACTCCTGTCCCATACCCACGACCTCGTCGACCTGTCCTGGACCACCCGCCGGAGCCGACAGAGCCCCTGCCCCGAGCCCGACCTCCGCTTCACTCTCACCGACACCACCCTCACCGCGACCGCCACCACGGACGAGGCCCGATCCCTCCTGGAACAGCACGGCTTCACGCCCTCCACCGACGGCTCCTCGTACGAGCCGTCGATGCCGCTGAGCGAGCATGACCTGCTGGGCGCGGTCGTCCGCGCCGAATCCCACGCCTACGCCCATGGACTCGATGTCCACGTCGAGCTGGGCATCCCCACCCCCGACGCGATCCCCGCCGCGCCCCAGCGCACTTCGGCCGCCATCCCCTGCGGCCCGGCCACAGGGCCGGTGCGGCGCCGCACCCACTGACCTCCCGGACCACCAACATTCTTGAGGACCCACCATCGCCATCCGCCAGATCGACCTGCCCGTGCAGGTGGACCACCTCCGCCAGCTCGGCGCCGACTTCGGCGCCCTGAAGACCAGCGTCAGCACACTGAAGGCGCAGCCGGGCAGCGAGCTGCTGAAGCAGCTCGCCCCGAAGATCGCCCAGGTGCACGAGCTGATCGGCCGCACCGTGATGCGGCTGGTCGCCCTCGACGGCAGCCAGTACACCCTGGTGCCGGGCAGCCGTCCCGCCCTGGAGGCGCTCGGCTCCGTCGTGGAAGCGGCTTCCGTGGCCGCTCTCGATCTCGCGAGCGCGGTGGCTGACAACCCGCTGGAGGGAACCGTCTTCGCCGGCAGCCCGCCCTTGGACGACGACACCGTGCGCAAGGCCCGGCACGCCGAGGCCGCCCCTCGTCTGGCCGAGGCCCTGGGCGACGCCGCCCACCAACTGGACCTGTGTGCAACCGGCTGCCTCTACACCGCATCGGGCATCATCCGCGACCTCAAGGAACACCCGGAGCACCTGCCGCCGCTTCCCCAGCTGACCTCAGCCCAGTACGCGGCCCTGGAGGAGATCGCCCAGGGTGGCACCAGCGTCTCCCGGTCTCTGCGGAGCAGCCGGGAGACCGTCCTGGCCGACGACGGCAGCACCATCCACAGCAAGCCCTTCACCGTGCTCGCGGACAACAAGCTGATCCGCATCCAGCAGGGGACGTCGCTCTTCGTGAGCCGGAAGGTCACGGTCACCGCTGCTGGACGGCTGGCCCTGGACACCCAGAAACCCGCCCGCACGCCGACAACCTCAAACGCCAAGGCACCCGTTCCCGCTGCCGCCGCGGCCGGGAGGCGGCGGTGAACGGCTTCGTCCCCGGCGGCCACGCCGGCCAAGCCCTGGCTGCGGACCGCGCCTGGCTCGGTGTACCCCGCCGCCCCGCGACACCGAGCACGACCGCCGCCATATCCGTGGCCGCCCCAACCGTACGGCGCCGCTCATGACCACGCCGCCCGCCGAGGCCCTGTTGTTCGACATGCCGCCACCGCTGACACCCGTCGAGCGGCTGCTCCACCTCGCCGATCAGTACACCCGGCACAACGACGCGCTCGACGTCCTCCTTCGCACGGCGACGGAACCCGAGCCGCAGGCCCACGCCGACTCCGCGCAGCGCCTGGCGTCCGACACCCGCATCGCGGTCAAGGCCATCCAGGATGAACGGCTCTACGAGAGCACGGAGTTGATGGAGACGCTGGTGCGGCTGAAACAGCTCGCCTTTCTCACCACCGCATCAGCCTCCTTGGGCATCCAATCGGCTCGTGAGCTGACCGCCCTGGCTCCCGAAGCCGCGGTCGGCTGCGCCGCGATTCTCGCCGCGGAGACAAGGCGACGCCACTGGTCGACCGCCATCGCACCGGATGAACGGCTCACTGCCACCCAGCGCACCGCCCTGGCGCAGATCGCCTGCGGTCATGTCGCGGCCAGCAGCGCCCTGGGGCGGGAGTTCACGCGTTCCCGGGAACGCAAGGTCCTGATGAGCACGCTGCGGGCCCTGGAGTCGAAGGACCTTGCCGCACGGATCCCGAACTCCGCCCCCGGCGCATACATCGGCGGCCCGGCCCAAGACCGCGTGCACCTCACACCAGCAGGCATCACCGCTCTTGCCTCCGTCATCGGACTACCCCCTACAGGACCAGGGACCGCTCCAGGCGCGACGCCCCGCCCGATCCCCGCTGCCACGCAGGCAACCACCCGAAGCCGTTGAACCGCCGCACCGCGCGAGCCACCCCACCTCCACGCCCCGGGAAGCCGCCCTCGCTCAACAGCCGGAGATCAGCGACGCGCCACGGCCTTCCGGGCCCCACCAGCAACAACTCACTTCGCCGTACAAGACCCCGCAGACATATCCGGAGCCGCTCATCGTCCCGTCCGACCTCCCCACTCCGCCACAGCACCCCCACGACTGGCGCGCCCCGACACTGGACTTCCAGAGCAGTCCGGACATTTCAGCTGCTGAGCTGTCGGCCCTTACGCGTGGCCTGACGTGGCGGCAGCGCGCCGCTCTGCGCGTCCTCACTCGCACGCCCAGCCGGATCAGGCAGCGCACCACCGGCTCGCTCTACGTGGACACCCAGACCTCGGCGCACATCGCGATCACCACCTGGCACGCCCTGGAACGCAAGGGCCTCGCCCACCGTGACCGCGCCGCGCACCCCGCCTCGGCCATCGGCCAACGCCTTGCGCCAACCCCGCTCGGGCTGACCGTCCTAGCCCACATCTCCGGCTTCACCTTCCCGCCCGCTGCGGTCCAGCTCTGGCCGCCGGATCCTCCGAAGCACTTCACAACAGCCCCCGCCGCCCACCGACGCTGACCCCGCCTGCCTCCAGCGTCTCCCGCAAGGAGCCCCTATTTCCACAACCCCTGTCTTCCGATCCATCTCGCTCGGCGCGGGCGTGCAGTCCAGCGCCATGCTGGCACTGTCCGCTGAGGGAATCCTCCCGAAGGTCGACTACGCAATTTTCGCCGATACCGGCTGGGAACCCCGCGCAGTCTATGCCCATCTCGACCGCCTCGAACGGGAAATCGCAGCACCCGCAGGAATACCCGTCCTGCGCGTCTCCTCCGGACACATAAGAAAAGACGCCCTAGACCCCGATCACCGGTTTGCCTCGATGCCCCTATACATCCTCAATCAGGACGGCAAGCAGGGCATGACCAGGCGCCAGTGCACCGGTGAATATAAAATCAAGCCTATCAAGAAGAAGGTCCGGGAACTCCTCGGATACCCATACCCGCTGCGCATCCCGAAGGGTGTGTTCGTCGAGCAGTGGGTCGGCATCTCCACCGACGAATTCCACCGGGCCAAGGACGCAGACGTCAAGTACATGCGCAATCGGCACCCGCTCATCGACCTCAATTGGTCGCGCGCGGATTGCGTCCGCTACCTCACCTCCATTGGCCTGGCGGATACGCCAAAATCGAGTTGTCTGGGCTGCCCATTTCACGGCAACGCTCAGTGGAGGAATATCCGAGACACCAGCCCTGAGGAATGGGCGGACGTGGTTGCGTTCGATGCGGCCATCCGCCAGGGCAACGCCCGCGCCAACGCCTCCGGGAACCGGCTGCTCGGTCAGGCGTTCCTGCACCGCTCCCGCGTACCGCTCGATCAGGCCCCCATCGATCACGTCACCGCCGCCGAGTGGGCCGCGCGGCAGCAGGCGCTCGACGACCGCTCCGCCGCGGTCGAGGAGCTGGAGAACGGCGTGGCCGACGGCTGTTCCCCCTGGGCCTGCCGGGGTGAAGTCGAGCCCGTGCAGGACGACTTCGGGCTTGCTTCTTGAGACGGATCATCCTCGACCTGTTCGCCGGCCCCGGCGGCTGGAGCCACGCGCTCAATGTTCTCGGCGCACGGGACATCGGCCTGGAATGGGACGAGTGGGCCTGCAAGACCCGCGCCATGGCCGGGCAGTTGACGATCCGTACCGACGTCGCCCGCTATCCCGTGTGGATCTTCTCCGGCCGCGTCCTCGGGCTGATCGCCTCCCCTCCCTGCCAGGCATGGAGCATGGCAGGCAAACGTCTCGGTCTGGTCGACCAGCCGCTCGTCCACCAGGCCGTCGCCGACCTCGCCGCCGGACGCGACACCCGTGAGCAGCTGCTCGACGCGTGCGCGGACGAACGATCTCTCCTCGCCGCCGAACCCATGCGCTACCTCCACGCCCTCAACACCGTGGGCGAGCCCGAGTGGGTGGTCATGGAGGAAGTCCCCGACGTACTGCCGCTGTGGAGGCAGTACGCGGCCATCCTGCGCGGCTGGGGCTTCTCCGTATGGACCGGGATCCTCAACGCCGCCGACTACGGCGTCCCCCAAACGCGGCGGCGGGCGATCCTGCTCGCCTCCCGCGTCCGCACCGCCCAGCCCCCGCCACCCACCCACGCGCAACACGCCGAGCCAGACAGCCTGCTCGGGCCCGGCCGCGCCCGCTGGGTCTCCATGGCCGAAGCCCTGGGCTGGGGCGCCACCGACCGCCCCGTGCCCACCGTGTGCGCTGGCGGGGGACCAGGAGGCGGCCCCGAACCCTTCCCCTCCGGCTCCCGCAAGACCCTCACCGACGCCCGCAACCGCGGCACCTGGACACCCCACCCCGACTCCGAGACCGCCCCGGCCACCCGCACAGAGGGCTCCGGCTGGGCCGCCCGGCCCGGTAAGAATCGCCCCGCAGATGCTCCCGGTCCCCGCCTTCACCGCCGAGGCGCACGGCTGGTCGTGGTCGCTGCGCAGCAACAACCAAGCCAACGCCACCGTGCGCCGGGCCGACGAACCGGCCGGCACGCTGTTCTTCGGCCACCGGGCCAACGAATGCGCCTGGATCCCCGACACCACCGGAGCATCGGGCGGCGAACAGAGGCGTGTACCGGAGCCGATCAGAATCACCGCCCGGGAAGCCGGCGTGCTGCAGTCCTTCCCGCCCGACTACCCGTGGCAGGGCAACAAGGGCCAGCAGTTCTCCCAGATCGGCAACGCCGTCCCCCCGCGCCTGGCCGCGCACCTCCTCGCCCCGCACCTCAACAAGCCTCTCAATCCCGACGACTTCGCCCTCACAGCCTGATGCCCCAGACCTCCGATCCCGACGAGGACGACGGCCTCGACCGCGTCCCGGCCCCGAAACCGGTCCACTACGCCGAGCAGGCCCTGCTCGGCGCCCTCCTCCTCGAACCCCCGCGCCTGTCCGATACCGAGCAGTTGAGCGCAGAGCACTTCGAAAGCCACACCCACGCCGCGCTGTTCACCGCCATCCGCACCCTCCCGCCGCCCGACCCGGACGACCATGCCAAGGACACTGCCTGGCTCAACCAGGTCCTGCATCACGCCCGCCCACACGCTCCCGGCCTGAACGTGTCCTACGTGCACGCACTCATCCAGTTCTGCCCTTCTCCCAAGCACGCGCCGGCGTACGCCAGGATGATCCGCGCCGACCACGCCCGTCGGATCCTTCGCAGGCACGCCGAGCGTCTCGACTCCACCGCGAGCGACCCCGGCCTGGCCCAACCTGCAGCCACGACGCTCGGCTTGGCCGACGGCATCGGCCGCGTCCTGGACGCCCTCGCCGGACAGTTCGCCCTGCACCCTGGCTCGCTCCCCCGCACCGCGCACCCGGTCGAGGTGCCCCGTCAGGCCCGCGAGGAAGAGCTAGACGAGGAACGGCTCCTACTGGCCACGGCCACCGCCTACCCGGCAGAGGTGCAGCAGATGCAGTGGCTGGCCGCAGAGGACTTCATCCTGCCGCTGCATGCCGCGCTGTGGCAGTGCGTGACCGCCCTGGTGCACCGCGGCGACATGGTCGACCCGGTCACCGTCCTCGGCGAGGCCCAGCACCGCGGACTGATCACCGACTCGCTCACCCCCCGCGAACTGATGGCCCTGGTCTCCACCCCAGCCGGCTCCCCCGAACACTGGGGCGAGAAGGTCCTCCAGCGCGCCCTCCTCGCCCGCGCCCGCGCGGTCGCCCAACGCATCGCCGCCTACACCGACGACCCCGCCAACACCCCCCACCAACTCATCACCGGCAGCCGCCGCGCCCTGGCCGACCTCAACTCCCTGCGCACCCGCTGGAACCGCGCCACCACGCCGCCGCCCGCACCCGCCACGCCTGCACCCGCGCGCGCCGCCTCGCCTCCCCGGGCCGGTCCGTCACACCGGCCGGCCATCGCCACCGCGCGCGCCCACCGATGACCTCACCGTGCCGCGGTTCAGATTCAGCAACTGCGTCAGACCGGCGAGCCCGTGGCCTTCTGCGACGAGAAGCGGCGGTGCACCAGGAAGACCGAGACCACGCCGCCGTAAAACCGAAATAGCCGGATGTCTCAGAATCCGGCTCCGGTGGGTTGCTACGGTCCCGCGCATGACGATGTCTGCGCCTCGTGCTGTTGATCTACGCCGGGAATCGCTCAGTGGAGTGTTGGACCGTGTGGAGCGGTCACTGCAGGTGCGTCTCGACCGGGAGACGGTGGTGCGCAAGCGCCGTACGGTCGGGGCGCGGACGGACCGCGGTACCTGGGTGCGCATCGAGCGGCGTGGGTTCGACCGGATCAGTGCCCAGGGTTGGAACGGCCCGGAATCCGCTGCTGTCCTGAGCGGGGTCGTCATGCCCTGGTGGTACGCCGGGTTCGCATGGCGTGAGCCAGGTGAATCGGTGATGTGGCGGGCGGACGAGATGGAACTGGTCAACGCCGCGCCGGTCGGTCAGGCCGCTCTCGTGATCGAAGACCCTCGTCTCCCGGATGCGTGGTGGTCCGCGCTGAATGCTTCGCTGGACGCGCTCGCCGCTCAGGCCACGCCTCGCGTCGCCACTCCGGACACCGAAACCATCACGCAGGAGCTGGTGACAGCAACCCTCGAGGAGACTTTTCCCGGGGTGGCCGACACCGCTGTAGAGGAGTGGCTGCCGGCTCATGCTGATCTGACGTGGGCGAACGTGACTGGTCCGGAGTTCTGCATGATCGACTGGGAGGACTGGGGCATGGCGCCCCGAGGGTTGGACGCGGCAACGCTTTGGGGCAATTCTCTCGCTGTCCCGCCCTTGGCAGAACGTGTGTGGAGCGAGCGTCGGCCGGACCTGGAGAGCAGATCCGGCCTGCTGATGGCGCTGTTCTTCTGCGCGAAGGTCGCAGGGCCGCACGCGCAAGCCAAGGATCCCAGGCTGGAGCCAGCCAGGAAGGAAGCCGCGCGGCTCACGGCCCGGCTTCACGCCTATTGACCACAGTCCTACGGCAGCCGCCCGGACTGACCGTCATCCGGCCTCTGACCAACCGTCGAACGAAAGGATCGGGCCCCCGTCCAGGTATCGCTTCACGGCGTCCAGGGTCGTGTGCGTGAAAGGCTGCGGAAGGTCGTCCGGAGGCACCCAGGCGATGGTGTCGTGCTTGTGCGGTTCCGCGTTGTGGGGCGTACCGCTCCACTGGTCCGTGTGGAAGACCAGGGCCATGAACATCCCCGGGACCTCCGATCCCCAGGCACCATGGACGATGTGGACGAGGCGCAGGTCCGACTCGGCGACCACGACGCCCGTCTCCTCCTTCAGTTCTCGTACCGCAGTCGCGGTGATCCGTTCCCTGGGTTCGCCCTTGCCGCTGGGAACATCCCACTCGCCGGGCGCGAAATCCAAGTGGCTGCTTCGCTGCAAGATGAGGAGTCTGCCGTTGTCAGGATCCGTGACGAGCACAGCTGCGATGAGCCGCGTCGTCATCGGTTCGCTCTTCCACCGAGCCTCCTGCTGATCGGACTCAGTCAATCGTGCTCCTCCAAACGCTCTCAATGGGTGGGAGTGATACCCCCAGCGCATGGGCTCGGTCAGTCTTTCGCAGAAGCTGCACGGTCCGCCTCCAAGTTCCGGGGCACGTACGCCCCCTGGTCGTCCTTCTCCGCGTAGCGCGCCGCTGCCGGGAGTCGCGCTGAGCAGACGCGCAGCCGAGTTTTCCACTTGGGTCCGCGGCCAGACTCCCAAGCAACGAGAGGCGTCCCTCCAAGGAGGAATGGACCTCGGCGTGATCTGGAAAATCGACAGGTCCACCGGTGGACTGAGTCTGGGAACGGAAAACAGGCCAGGGCGCTCGCCAACTAGCACACGAACCCCGGTTACCGAAACCGGGGTTCATCCACATCCTGGAAATCCATCGTCCGACTCGACCCAGCCGAAGAGGAGCTCTGACGTGAATTTCCTCCCACTCGGCTACCCAGCCCCGCCCGCATCACCCAGCTCAGGCCGGCCCATAGCAACGAAGCATCCAACAGGACGCGGCACTATTCATCGCCATCCGACTATCTACCGAGCCTACGGGACCGACCGACTCTCGGGTGAGGTACGCCCCGTCTCAACACCGGTGGCCCCCGAGAACCCACACATCTCGGCCCGACGATCAAGACAGCACCTTTGAGCCATTGAATTCACGCCAGCCGCAGGCATTCATGCCCACACGACGCCATAGCGGCTATGCCAACTGGGAACGGACCCGGGAGAGCAAGCACGCCTGTCACCGCCAGGCCGGCTCACACCCCATCAAGGAATGGCGCAACAGTTCGAATTCGGGGTGATTGTCAGTGCCGTGTCCTAGCTTGAACTCACAGTGCCAGACAAGGAATTGGGGGCAGACCTGGTGATCTTTGAAGAGCCGTCCGCGGTCTACGAAAGCATCACGTCGCGGATGCGGGCCCTGGCGGTCGTCTATCCGCTGCTGGCCTTGGACACCAGCAAGGTCAAGAAGGAGCGCGGGTGGGATCAGTACCGCATGGCCGAGTTGGCCTTGGCCGCGATTGATGTCGTGACGCTGCGCACGGACATGCGGACGGCCGTGCGGCAGGAAGCGGTCGTGGAGCACGTAGCCGAGTTCGCGGCATTGCAACTGCCGGGGCGGACGGGCGAAGAGTATCGGGCGGTCGCGCGCTGGGTCACCGAGCGGCTGATCAATACCGAGGAACGCGATCGCGCGTTTCGTCACGAGATCGGGTACGTGACGGACGACGGCTTCGAGACACGCGAGGCGTCCTTCCAGATCCTCAAGGAAGTCCCCGATCAGGTGGGGCAGGCCGCCCTCATCGCCACCGATGCGGCGATCACGGTGCTGGTGCACGCGATCGATGTCGATATCGCCTCGGAACAGATCGCCGCCGAGGCCAAGCTTGAGGCGCTCCTGAAACGGGCCCGCATCAGCGAGGCGTGGCAGATTGCGCACGGCGCACGCATCCAGAGCATCCGGTACGCCAAGGACATCCATGGGCGCGTCGAGGCGATGAAGCGCAATGTGCGGAGTGTGGACTGGGACTCGGAGGTCAAGGACACGGTCGAAGAGGCGCTGGAGCATGTTCGCAGCAGGTCCGCGGCCGAGACGCAGCTCAAGGAGCGTGTCAACCAGCTCCTCGAAGCCACCGACGACGAGCGTAAGCGCAGGCAGCTGGAGGACCTCGGAGCGCTCATCCATGAGTGCTGGCAGCGTCATTCCGTGCTGATCGACATGCTGATGAAGGTCGGCCCGGAATTTCGGCGACAGCAAGACCGTCAGGTGTTCGTGGCACCAGCGATTCACGCGCGCGTACATCTGCATGAGCAGCTTCTTCAACCGGCCCTGGAACTTTCACTCGACGCCTGTCTTGGCCCCTTGGAGGCGTTCACCCGCGCCGTCTTGGGCCCGGTGCGGCCTCGAGTGATGTATCTGCCGGACTTCTTCGAGGCGCTGGCCAAGGTCACCGAGCAGGTAGGCGGCGAGTTGGTTCCGGTTCAGAGCGAGCACAACTGGTCGGAGATAGAGGACTCATCCGCGTTCAGCGACGAACAGCACCGCGCCGTGGACACGTTGTTGGAATCCGTCACGGACCAGGGCGTTCGGCTCTCCACCCTGCTGGAGGCGACACGTCATCCCGGTACGGGGACCGGCCCAGAATCCGGTACCGATGAGCTGCTCGCCAGCCGCGTGCAGCAGCTGTTCCGGCTGATTCCCGTGCGCCAACTCGCCGATGGCGAAGCCACCGTGGTGGCCGTGGACGACGGCGCCACCTTGGATGACGAACGCTTTGGTGGCAGCGACTTTCTCCTGATCCGCACCAGCGGGACCGCTATGGCAGAGCCGCAGACGAGCCCGCTCCCGCCCGCTGTTCCCGCCCCTCGCCGCCTGGAAGGCCCTGGCGCCCGTCCACTCGATCAGGAGAGCGCATGAACCGTCACGAGGATGCTGCCGAGGCCGCCAGGATGGTCGCCTTTGCCATGGCACGCGGCAAGGCGCCCGCCCGCTCGGGCGAATACGCCCGGCTCGTGCAGCGTTTCGATACCGAACCGGAGTTTGCCCAGCTCGTACGGAAGGTCGCTCAGGGCTTCGACTTGACTGTGTTGGAAGTCCATCACATGCCGGGGCTGGTCCTGGGCACCACGCCCGAGACCGACTTCGCGGTGTCCGTCCCCGAACTCGTCCCGCAGACCACCGATCGCCCGCTGTACCTGCTGGCACAGCTCACCATCGCTGCTCTGGCCTTCCCCCGTCCCGAGGACCTCGACGATGACGAGTACATCGGCCGGATCTCGGTCAAGCAGGTCGATGAAGAGGTCCGGGCCGTGGCCGCCACCATCGAACGACGCCTTGCGCAGGCCGATGGTGACGTGGATCCGCCCTCCGATCAGCCGGGGCTGGAAGGACTGTGGCGGGCCTACCTGCGCCGCAACGCCACGGGCAAGACACAGGCGGATAAGACGCCACGGGCTACGACGCGGGCCCTGGTGCGCAGGGCGTTTACGCATCTGACCGAGCACGGCTTCGTACGGAAGGTCAGCGACGAGGATGCCGGCACCTACGTCACCAACGTCAAATACCGGCTGCAGATCCGCGACCAGGCCGCAGGCGACATGCTGCAGGAACTAGCGGCACTGGGCGTCGCCGTCCTGCCCACCGGCGGCGCGACCGCCCCCGCCCGGCCATCCGCAGGCGACGACCTGCCGCCGACGGATGCCGTGCCGGTGACCGACCTGTTCAGCTGACCGCTTTCTCCAAGGACGTCATTCATGTATGAGCTCAACCGCATTCTGCTGCGAAACTTCGGGCCCCGAGATGCCCGCTACGAGGACGTTCCCCTGGACTTCTCCGGCGCCGGCGCCGAGGTGGAAACGGCCTCGCTGATCCCCGACGCCGGCCACGTCAACCGGCGCCCCGCACCTGCCAGCCTGGTCATGCTGCAAAACGGCGGCGGCAAGGGCGTGCTGCTGACCGGTATCACCTGCACCACCATCCCGTACCGCCATAGCGACCTGGAGACGCTGCGCAACTTCGTCGTCTCCATGGCCCAGCCGTCCCACGTTGTCCTCGAATGGGCCGACGCCCGCACCGGACGCCTGCTGGTCACCGCACAGGTCCTTGCCCTCGATCACGACGGCAAGCTGCACCGCTGCTTCTACAGCTTTCATCCGTCCGCAGCTCTGGACGCCGACCGGCTCCCCTTCCACCGCGACGGGCACTGGGTGCCGTTCGAGGACTACTGCACCGAACTTCGCGACTGGGAAAAGCGAGTTGAAGCCCTGGAGCTGCGCATCGTCGAGGGCCAGGAGAAGTGGGAGAAGCATCAGCGCGGTCTCGGGTTGCAGCCCGATCTCTTCGACGTACAGCGCAGGATGAACGCCAAGGAGAGCGACGCCGCCGCGGCCTTCACCACGAACAGCGCCGACGCCTTCGTCGAGTGGCTGCTCCGCAAAGCCACCGACGATGACCAGTACGCCGAACTCGGTACGGCCTTCCAGGGCTATGCCGCCGCGCACGACGCGCGTGCCCTATGGGAAAGGGAACGGCAGTTCGCGCTCGAGATGCGGCAGGCGTGCGAGGACGTCGCCGACCTTCATCACGCCCTGGAAGAGCATGCCGGTGCGGCTGACGCCGCTGAAAAGGACCTGGTCCGCCTCGCCGCCGCCCTCCGCAATCGCCACACCTCGCTGACCGCCGCGGCAGCCGAAGACAACTCCACCGTCAAGAGCACGCACCGCACATTCGAAGGCGTCAAGCGGGCCCGCGAACTCGCCCAGTCTCGCCTGCAGCACGTGCAGGCTCAGTCGCATGCCCTCGAATTGGACGAGATCACACGGCAACGGGGCCAAACCCAAAAGGACAAGCAGGAAGTCGAGGACCAGAGCGCGGCGTGGCAGACCGTGCCGATCGCGCTGCGTCATGCTCAGGCGCTGGACAACCACAACCGTGCCCAGCAGGCCCTCGCCGAGGCAGAGCGCAACGCCGCACCGTACGTACAAGCCCTCGACGCCGCGGCAGCAGCGCTACGCGCGGGATACACCCGCGCCGAGAAAAACGTCCGGGACACGATCCGCACCCACGAGGACGCCACCGCCAAGACGCAGCGCCTGATCGAACAGTGGCGTACCCGCAGCGACGAGCTCCTCACCGAGGTGGGGGCCGCGAATGAGGAAACCCGCACCCTGCAGGGGGTGACCCGCGCCTTCGCGACACGCCTGAGCGCTGCCCGGGACAAGGAACTCGTCGCCCCGCAGGAGAGTGCCGCCGACGCCGCAGCGCGCATGCAGGGGCACGCGCGCCACAGCGAGCAACTGCTCCGGGAGGCCAAGGACAGCCGCGACGCCATCCGCGCCCTGCGCGACCAGGCATACAACGTCCTGGCGGCGAAGGAGAAACTGGCCTGGTCCGCGCGGACCGCCGCGACGGCCGCCGATGAGGAGGTCAGCCGTCTGCGGACTCGAGCCGAGGCCGTTCGCGACAACCCGCTGTGTGCCGAACTGCTGGAGACTGACAGCGGCGAGCTGCGCACTGGGGACGCTTTGCGCTGGCTCCACGACCATGCCGTCGGCCTGCACCAATTCGCTGAGCGACGCGCCGGCGGCCTCGAATCCACCCTGACACGCAAGCGCATGGACCTGCAGCACGACCAGGACCTGCTCGCCCTCCTTGACACGAGCGAGGGTCTTCTGCCTGCGGCCGAAGAAGTCCGGGACCTGTGTGGGCAGTTGTCGGACCACGGGATCCACGCCGTGCCCGGCTGGCAGTGGATGCGCGACAACGTCCCGACCACGGAGCGCCAGCAGGTCATCAGCGCCCATCCTGACCTGGTCGGCGGGATCATCGTGGGCGGGCCTGACGGCTTGGAAGCCGCCAGGAGCCGCGTGGAGCACCTGCGGCCCTTGCCGTCCGCCGCCGTCACGGTGGGAACCGGAGAACGGATGCTGAGCTCTCACGCGGCTTCCGAGAACGGCCGGTTCGTCGTCGAGCCCACTCCCGCTCTCCACGACGAGGAGGCCGCCGCAGCCGAGCGCGCCGCGGTCGACGCCCGCATCACCGCCGTCACCCGCGAGGTGGACGCGCTCGGCCAACGCATCACCGCAGTACGGGATCTGGTGAGCCAGATCGCGAACTGGCGTGATGCCTGCGGTGACCTGCCCGTGCCCAACCGGCTTGAGCAGCTGGGCGAACTGCAAGACGCAGCGGAGGCGGCTGAGGCCGCAGTGGAAGGTGCCCGCACAGCAGCCAGCGAGCATGCGGCCGCGCTGGAAGGCGCCGAGGGCGAATGTGATCGCCTCGCCGAGGAGGCGCAGGACGCGCAGCGCACCGCCGACGGCCTGGCCCATCTGGCGCAGGACGAGTCTGCTGCCGCCCAGGCGCAGACCCGGATCGCGGTGCTTGCCACCGAAGGCGCAGCGCGCACCGATGAACTCGAATCCCTGGGCAGCCAGATCAGCCAGGCCGGGGACGAGATCGTGCGTCACGCCCGCGCGATCGAGGCGGCCGAACAGGAAGCACACGGCTACGCCCGGGCACGGGACGCGATCACCGCCACCTCTCAAGCACAACAGGCCCAGGACGCGCACGACGCCGCTCTGGAGCCACTTCCCGTTCTCCAGCATCGCTACCGCCAGGCGCAGGACGAGCTGAAGGGCGTCGAGGTCGGCGAGGACCAGCAGCAACGGGCCGACGCCGCGCAGCAGGCCCTGCTCCATAGTCAGGAGGAATGGAATAGGGTCCCCGGCCACGTACAGAGCCTGGCCATGCAGTACAGCCACGATGCGCGGGCCGGCAACGAGGTACAGGTCGATGCCATTCTGCGCGCCCTCGGAACCCGTGTGCGCACCTGCGACGAAACCCTTCAAGGGCTACGCGACCAGGCGATCCGCCTCAAAGAACGTGCCACACGCCTGTCCCCGGCTGCCCCGCTGAGTGAGGAGGACGCCACCGCGTGGACACCGGCTACCCTCGCCGAAGCCCGCAGCCTTCTGGCCCTGGCCACAGGCGAGCACAACACGGCTCAGGAGGGCGAACGCGTTGCCGCGGAAGTGTTCAACGCGGCCCGCCGCGCTCAGACCGATTCTAGTCGGGAGTTGGCGGCATTCGATCGTGTCCTGCCGCTGCTGGAGTCCGCTGTCCGCAGCTTGGTCATCCCTTCAGACCAGGCCCCTTACGACGGTAGCGCGGAAGCTGCCGAGCGCACCGCACGCCGAGTCACAGCCGAGTACATCAGCTCCCGTGAGAAAGCCCTCCAAACCGAGCGGAAGCTGGAAGGCGGCGTCGGCCGGCTCAAAGAAGTACCTGCCGATGTCCGCTTCGAACGACTCGACATCCCGCTACGAACCCAGATCTCCGCCCTGGACAGCCGCCACATCCCCGCCATGGCAGCCACCTGGACCGCAGCCCTCAGTTCTCGCATCGCAGCCCTGAACTCCGACCTGGAAGGCATGGCCAAAGCCCGCGAGGCCCTCGCCTCGCAACTCGGCGGCCACGTCACCGACCTCCTGCAACGCCTGGACCAGGCCAGCCGCTTTTCCGCCTTCCCCGACGGGGACACCCCCTGGTCCGGACAGAAGTTCCTCACCATTCGCTACAAGAAGCCGGACCTTGCCGCTCTCGCCGCCCAGATGCACGAAACCGTCAACGAGCTGGCCGGCAATCTGCGTACCCGCAAGCTCAAGGGCACCGATGTCGTCATGCGCTGCCTCAAAGCCGCCGTCCCCCGCGGATTCAGCGCCGAGGTCATGAAGCCCAACGCCGCCCAACGCGTGGACCGCGTGCCGGTGGAGGAAATGAGCCGGGTCTTCTCCGGGGGCCAAGAACTAACCGGGGCCATCCTCCTGTACTGCGCGCTCGCTGCTCTACGCACCTCGCCGGGACCGCGCAGCCGCACACGCAACGGCGGACTGCTCCTGCTCGACAACCCCATCGGCCGAGCCAATGCCGGATACCTCGTCGACATCCAGATGGAGATGGCCTCCGCCCTCGGAATCCAGCTGATCTACACCACCGGACTGAGCGACGAGGACGTCACCTCACGCTTCCCCATGCGCATCCAGCTCCGCAACGACGCCGAGGCCCGAAGCGGCCTCTCCCTCATCCGACTTGAAGACCAAGTACGCAACGCCCTCATCCCCACGCCCCGCATCGCCCCCGACCAAAACGCCCCCGAACCCGCCGGCTACCTCACCTCAGCCCGGCTCTACAGGAAACAGGACGACGCCCGATGACCTCACCCCCGGATCAGGTCCGCGCGCTGCTCTCCCCAGCGGCAGCACAACTCAGCGCCGCGCTCCAGGCCCGCGCCGAACGCGTCACCGTCGGCCGGGCCACCCTCATGGAGGCATTCCGAGAGGCTCTGCCGGGCCCTGCCAGCGGCGAGCACGCACGCAGCACGCTCGCCACCTTGCTGTACGAAATCGCCGAACACGGCATCATCAACCTCCCCACCGCCCGTACGAAATGGGATGCCGGCCACCCGGCCCTTCCCGAGCAGGTCCGGCTCCCCACGGCCACGCCCACGAAATCCGCCACTCCACGCAGGCATGTCTCGTGGAGACCAGAACTCGACTGGGCCTACCGTGCCCGGCTGACCGCATCACAGACCGAGGACCTCCTCGCCTGCAACCGCTGGTTCCGAGACACCCACAACCGCCCCGACCGACGAGCTCCACTCCCCCTGCGCGAGCGCTCGTACGACATCTTCCGCCACGAAAAGCGCCTCGACACCCTGATCACCGGTGCGCTCTTCGCCCCGGGCAGGCTGACCCTCGAACAACTCGCCACCTACCGCGAACCGCCACCGCTGGCCTACCGTCGGCTCGGCGGCGGCAACACCATGCTCGTGGTGGAAAACAGCGACACCTACGCCACCCTGCGCGAGGTACTCAAGCCCGACCCTGGCCGCATCGGACACATCGCCTTCGGATCCGGAAGAGCCTTCGAAGCATCCGTCGAAAATATCGCCGAACTCTCCGACATCCACCGCATCGTCTATTACGGCGACCTCGACGCCGAAGGCATCGCCATCCCGGCCAGAGCCTCAATCAACGGCCTCCAGCACGGGCTGCCACCTATCGAACCGGCAACGGGGCTGTACCGCCTGCTACTCGCCCACGAACCCACCACCGGCGACGTCATCGCCAGCGACCGGGCCCACAGCCTGACGGCATGGCTTCCCGGAGAACTTCGGCAGGCAGTGCACGCCCTGCTGGCCAAAGGACAACGCCTCGCGCAGGAGGCAACCAACCGGAACGAACTCGGCACCGAATCCGCCTGGCGATGAGCAATCTCCATACCCTCGCTCGGCGACAATGGCTCCTGCAGAGGGAACGCGGCCGCTAACGCCAGTTCAGTGAAGTACGAGCCTGAAGTCGGCACCCGATTGGATCCGGCCGCGGAGGGGTTTCTCTGACGCGGCCTTCTCCAGCTCATGGCCGCTAATCAAACTGATGCTGCCCGATATGGCCCGCCGGGGCTCGCGCGCTCTTGCACTGGACCACTGGTGCAAGAGCGCAGCCCGCCGGATAGGTAACGGGCGACAGCTCCTGCGAAGCCTGATTGGGGGGAGTCCAAGTCAGCCCGTCAGGTCCCACGCTTGTTGCGATCCTCGGTCGCCCCAGAGGGCGACTGCCAGGTACGTACCCGCCTTGACCGCCATCTGCCCGAGGTGGTTGCGATCCTCGGTCGCCCTGAGGGCAACCGCCAGGCGGCGCGGTGCTGCGCGGCCCGAGCCGCCTGTATGTTGCGATCCTCGGTCGCCCGCAAGGACGACCGCCACCCCTATAGAAGAAAAGCCAGTCCCCGGCACCCCTCGGTTGCGATCCTCGGTCACTCCAGGAGACGACCGTCACCGCCCTCAGCATCCTAGTGCTCGCGCAAGTGCGGCTCGTTGCGATCCTCGGTCGGCCCAGAGGACGACGGCCACCCTGGGATCGCCCTTGGAGACGTCCGGATTTTCGTTGTGCTCCTCGGCCGTCCCCGAGGGCGACCGCTACGACATCGCCGACCACTACAACGAGTTCGTGGAGCAGTTGCGATCCTCGGTCGCCCCGGAGGGTAACCGCCACGCGGGTCTACTGCGGCAAAGGCGACTGGTACTACACGTTGCGATCCTCAGTCCCCCCGGAGGGCGACCGCCACGACACTGGGTTGGTCAACGCCCCCACGCACCCGCCGTTGGGATCCTCGGTCACCCCAGAAGGTAACCGCCATGTGTCGCCCACAGCGGCCTCGTGGAGCAGCTGCGTGTTGGAATCCTCGGTCACCCCGGAGGGGAACCGCAAGTACCGGCCACAACCACCCTGCCCCTACGCAATAGTCGTTGCGATCCCCGGTCGCCGTGTGCGGGCGACCGCCACGTGATGCCGTGTTGGGCTCGGCCAGTGTCAATGTTACTGCGATCCTCGGTGGCCCGGATAGTGACCGCCACCCAGGCTTCACCCCTCCTGCAGAGGGTGGGACACAAAGTTGCGACCCTCGGTCACCCCGGAGGGCGACCCCCACTCGCCGTCAGCATGACCGTATGGTCCGGCCTGGTACAGGTTGCGATCCTCGGCCGGCCCGCGGAGGGCGACCGCCACCGGGCTGGCTCCAGTTGTGCGGCGGATCGGTACGGAAGTTGCGATCCTCGGTCGTCCCGGAGGACGACCGCCACTCTTACCGACTGCTGATGCTGGTGGACCGGTTGGAGCCGTTGCGACCCTCAGACGCCTTGCAGGGCGACCGCCACCAGGTACTCGGTGCGGATGTACTCGCCGTCTTCGGTGTTGCGATCCTCGGTCATCCCGGGGGGGGCGACTGCCGCTCTGCCTGGGTCTGCCGATCGTTGCCCTGCGGTACATGTTGCGATCCTCAATCACCCCGGAGGACGACCGCCACGCCTCGGCTACCTGCTCCGGCCGGATGAAGTGCTTGACGTTTCGATCCTCGGTCACCCCGGAGGGCAACCGCCACCCCAAGGCGCACTGGTTCGCGCGCCAAGTTCTCAACGTTGCGAACCTCGGTCACCCCGGAGAGCAACCGCCGCACTCGTCGTCCTCCTCCACCTCCTGGTCCTACGCGTTGTTGCGATCCTCGGTCGCCCCCTGGGGGGTCCCCCCCAGGGGGGGGCGTGCAAACCATACACCCCGGGTCGGTGTTTGGATACACGGGCGCCCGGGGGGGCCACCCCCCCCGCGTG
>NZ_JBHYJA010000022.1:121728-162135 GCF_042740355.1 Streptomyces sp. NPDC059010 | reverse complement strand
GGTGGTCGCCGTGGCCGGTTCGGTGACCGGGCGGGCCGTGGGCGGGGCGATGAGCGAGATCGGCATGCGGATCGTGGCGCGCGGTGACGACGCGGGCGACGAGCTGAACTACGTCACCCGGACCCGCGGCGGCAAGCTGGTGAAGGCGTCCACGATGGTGCTGCGGGACTCCACCGGCACCGTGTTCGGAGCCCTCTGCGTCAACCTGGACGTCACCGCCGTCGGCGACGCCCACGCCCTGCTCGGCGCTCTCGCCGGCCTCGGCGGCACCCCGGCCGAACCGCCGGTCACCACGTTCGGCAACGACATCGACTCCGTCGTGGACGCCATCCTCGACGCCCACCGCCTCCGGCAGAACGGCAGCTGGGCTGCTCTCGACCGCGCCCAGCGGCTGGAGCTGTTCCGGGGCCTGGACGAACGGGGCGTCTTCGCCGTGCGGCGCGCGATCGAGCAGGTCGCGGCCCGGCTCGGCATCTCCCGCGCGTCCGCCTACAGCTATCTGTCGCAGGCGCGCGCCGAGGCCGGGACGGCGGCGGACGGCGCCACGACCGCTACGAGTTCCCCTGGAGGACACGCGTGACGACCACCACCCCGCCGATCACCCTCGACGACGTCCGCGATGCCGCCGCCCGGCTCAAGGGCGTCGCGCACCGCACCCCGGTGCTGCGCTCACGCACGCTCGACGCACTCGTCGGCACCGAGGTCTTCCTCAAGTGCGAGAACTTCCAGCGGGTCGGCGCCTTCAAGTTCCGCGGCGCCTACAACGCCGCGTCCCGGCTGAGCCCCGAGCAACTGGCCCGGGGCATCGCCGCCTACTCCTCCGGCAACCACGCCCAGGCCGTCGCCCTGGCCGCCCGCGAGCTCGGTACCAGTGCGGTGATCGTCATGCCCGAGGACGCCCCGCCGTCCAAGCGCGACGCCACCCTCGGCTACGGCGCGGAGATCGTCACCTACGACCGCTACACCGGCGACCGTGTCGCCATCGGGGAGGCCCTGGCGGCCGAGCGCGGTCTCGCCCTGATCCCGCCCTACGAGCATCCGCACGTCATGGCCGGGCAGGGCACCGCTGCCCTCGAACTCCTCGAAGAAGTGGGGGAGTTGGACGCACTGATCACGCCGGTCGGCGGGGGCGGGCTGATCGCGGGCAGCGCCACCGTCGTCAAGGGGCTGCACCCGGGCGCCCGGGTGATCGGTGTCGAGCCGGAGGCCGGCGACGACACCAAGCGGTCCCTGGAGGCGGGGCGGCGCATCAGCATCCCGGTGCCGCGGACCATCGCCGACGGCCAGGCCCTGCACACGCCCGGCGAGCTCACCTTCTCCGTCAACCGGCGGCTCGTGGACGAGATCGCGCTGGTCGGCGACGACGAGATCCGGGAGGCGATGCGGTTCGCCTTCGAGCGGCTGAAGATCGTCGTCGAGCCGAGCGGCGCCACCCCGCTGGCGGCGCTGCTCACGGGCCGGGTGGGTGCGCTTCCGCGCCGGGTCGGCGTGATCATCTCCGGCGGCAATGTGGACGCCCGGCGTTTCGCCGAGCTCTGTGCCAGCGGGGTCTGAGCGGGCCTGCCCCGAATGGCGGCCCCGGATGGCCGGGCGGACGATTGAGTGGTAGGGGGCCGGCCGTCGACGGGGGTGCCCAGGGCCGCCGGGGCGACCGGCCCCGGCCGCGAGTCAACCGCGGCCGGAAGGGAGCACGTCATGTTGGAAGTGAAGCCCCTCGAAAAGCCGGACGAGCGGCGTGATTTCCCCCGCGGGCACCTCGAAGCGGTCCACATGACGGATCTCGACTTCGCCGTGGCGACCTTCGAGCCCGGCTGGCGCTGGTCGGAGTCCGTGGCCCCGCTCGCGGGCACCGAGAGCTGTCAGATGCACCACAACTGCTACATGGTCCAGGGCCGGATGCACATCACCATGGACGAGGGCGGGGAGACCGAAGTCGGTCCCGGGGATGTCTTCGTGTGCTCGCCCGGACACGACGCCTGGGTCGTGGGCGACGAGCAGGTCGTGGTCTACGACTTCCAGGGGCAGACGGCGAGGGAGTACGCGAAGCCGAAGTAGTGCCGACGGGACCGCCCCGGCGCGTCACACGGTGACGACGATCTTCGCGCGCGCGTGCTCCACCTCCAGGTGCCGGATGGCCTCGGCCGCCTCGCTCAGCGGATACGTCCGCTCGACGACCGGGGCCAACTTCCCGGACTCGGCCAGCTCCCGCAGCGCCGCGAGGTTCGCCTTGCTCTGCCGGGCCGATATTTCGAGCAGCCGCTGGTGGCGGGAGAAGGGCGCCACCAGCCGCCGCTTGAGGAAGAGGCCCATCGGTCCGACGACGCTGCCGCCCTCGTACACCCCTCCGCCCGACAGGACGAGCACCCCGGTGGGGGTGAGCACGCGCCGGAACTCCGCGAGCGAGTGGTTGCCCACCAGGTCCAGCACCACGTCGTAGCGGCGCTCGCCCCGGGTGAAGTCCTCCAGCTTGTAGTCGATGACCCGGTCCGCCCCGAGTGACCGGACCAGGTCCACGTTCCTCGTGCTGCACACCGCCGTCACCTCGGCGCCGTACGCCTTGGCGAGCTGCACGGCGAAGGTGCCCACGCCGCCCGACGCGCCGTTCACCAGGACCGTCTGACCCGGCCGCACCCGCGCGACGTCACGCAGGCCGATGAGGGCGGTGTTCCCCGCCAGCGGTATCGCCGCCGCCTGCTCGAAGGTGAGGTTGGCCGGCTTCGGACCCACCTCGCCCTCCCGCGCGCACACGTACTCCGCGAACGCGCCGTCGGCCTCCCCGAACACCTCGTCGCCCGGCTCGATTCCGGTGACTCCGGCGCCCACCGCCTCCACCTGTCCGGCGAAGTCCCGGCCCCGCACCCGCGTCCTGGGCCGGCGCAGGCCCATCATGCCGCGGCCGAGCAACGGGTCACCGCGCATGAAGTGCCAGTCGTAGGCGTTGACCGACGCCGCGAGCACCCGCACCAGCACCTCACCGGCGGCCGGCACCGGCCGGTCGATGTCCGTGAACTCCAGCGTGTCCGCCGAGCCGTACCGGTCCTGAACCACTGCCTTCATGAGTCCCCCTCCGCTACCGAGGACAGTACGGCCGTGCCCGCACCGCGGACATCGGGGACGAACCCTGATCTTCTCCGGGGTCGGACACCAGGGTTGCCCTGAGGAAACCGATCGGTTTACGCTGCTTCCTGCGGGTGGAAACCGATCGGTTTCCCAATGCTCGCCGCGTCGCACGCATCGACCCTTCCCTCAGTCAGGAGAACCCCATGACCGCCATCGAAGGCTCCGTCGCCCTGGTCACCGGCGGCAGCCGCGGCATCGGCCGCGCCCTGGTCGCAGCCCTCTACGAGCGGGGCGCGAAGAAGGTGTACGCCACCGCCCGCGACCCGCGCACGGTGACGCACCCGGACGCCGTGCCGCTCGCCCTGGAGGTGACCGACCCCGCCTCCGTCGAGGCCGCCGCCGAGCGGGCGCAGGACGTCACCCTGCTGATCAACAACGCGGGCGCCTCGGTGAACGCGAACTTCCTGGACTCGCCCGTCGACGACGTCCGCCGTGAATTCGAGACCAACTTCTACGGGCCGCTCCTGGTCACCCGGGCCTTCGTCCCCGTCATCGAGCGCAACGGCGGCGGCCACGTCCTCAACGTCCACTCCGTGCTGTCATGGATCGGCCTCGCCGGCTCCTACAGCGCGTCCAAGGCCGCCCTGTGGTCGCAGACCAACTCACTGCGCCTCGACCTGAAGCCGCGCGGCATCGACGTCACCGGACTGCACGTCGGATACGTCGACACCGACCTGACCACCGGCATCGACGCGCCCAAGGCCACGCCCGAGAGCGTCGCCGCCCAGGCCCTCGACGGGATCGCGTCGGGAGCCTACGAGGTCCTGGCCGACGATCTGTCACGGCAGGTCAAGGCGGGCCTGGCGGCGGACCCGGCCGCCCTCTACCCGCAGCTCGCCGCCGCCTGATCACACCGGATCCGCGGACCGCCGCCCGATCAGACCGGCAGCAGTCGCGTCACGAGCGCGCCGAGCTGCCGGGCGGTGCGGCACTCGTGCATCTCGACCAGCTCGGCGTAGGCGGGCGCGACGGAGTCGCCGGTGCCCCACAGGGAGCGCTGCTCGGGGTTCAACCAGTACACCCGGCGGGCCTGTTCGCCGATCTGCCGGACCGCCGGAAGGTTCGGGTCGCTCATGTTGGTGCGGGCGTCCCCGAGGACGAACACGGTGGTGCGCGGGCCGACCGCGTCGCCGTACCGCTCCGCGAACTCGCCCAGCGCCATGCCGTAGTCGCTGCTGCCGTGGTAGCCGGTCAGCCTGGCCTCCGCCTCGATGCGGGCGCCCAGCCCCTCCGGATCGGCGGTGCCGTGTTCGAGCAGCCCGGTCACCTCGTCGATCCGGTTGACGAAGGCGAACACCCGCACCTTGCTGAACTGGTCGTGCAGCGCCTGCACCAGCAGCATCGTGAAGTCCGAGAAGCCGGACACCGAGCCCGACACATCGCACAGCAGCACCAGTTCGGGACGGACGGGACGCCGTCGGCGCAGCACCGGCTTCATCGGCACACCGCCCGTCGACAGCGACCCGCGCAGGGTCCGCCGTAGATCGATCGTGCCCCGCGCGGCGTGGCGGCGACGGGAGGCGAGCCGGGTGGCGAGCTTGCGAGCGAGCGGCTGAACGGCCCTGCGCAGCTCGGCCAGTTGGGCCTTCCCGGCGTACAGGAAGTCGACCCGGTCGGCGGTCGGCGTCACCGCCCGGCGGGCGATCTCGTCCCGGCCGCGCCGCTCGGCCACCCGGCGCCGCGCCTCCGCGGCCACCAGCGCCCGGAACGCCTCGATGCGCTGCCGGATCTCGTCCTCAAGGAGGCGGTCGGCGAACCCCGAACTCCCGCCCTGCACCCGGACGTTGTCACGCACACGGGCGAGCAGGGTCTGCGGACGCAGCCGTTCGAGCGCCTGGTACGACGACCAGCCGTCCGACCCCGGCGCGGCACCGTAGCCGCCGAAACCGTCCACCGCCTCGACCGCCAACCGGCCCATCAGCGCCTGGTCGTTGGCGGCCAGCGCCTCCGCCAGCCGGTCGCGCAGCGCGGCCCGCCCCGCTGCCTTCTGCTCCGGCGCGCCGACACCTCGCGGAAAGTACAGGTCGAAGACCGGGTCGAAGACCTGCCGCCCGCCGGGGCCGTGCAACAGCGTCGCCGCCAGGCCCTCGCGCAACCGCTCCCGGTCCATGAGCCCGAGGGCCTCGATCGCCCGCGCCGCGTCCACCGTCTCGCTCGTGCCGATCCGGATGCCGTGCGCACGCAGCGCCCCGACCAGGGATGTCAGCCGCTCCGCGACACCCGCGGGCGTGGTCACAGGGCGTCCAGATCGAGCTTGGCGCCCGCCTTGAGGACGTCGTCCTGATGCTTGAGGAGCACACCGAGACTGGCCTGGACGACCGTCTCGTCCAGCGTGTCGGCGCCGAGCGCCAGCAGCGTGCGCGCCCAGTCGATGGTCTCGGCGACCGACGGCACCTTCCGCAGGTCCATCGCCCGCAACGCGCCCACCACCCGCACGACCGAACGGGCCAGCGCCTCGTCGAGGCCCGGCACCTTCAGCCGTACGATCCGGCGCTCCAGCTCCTCGTCCGGGAAGCCGATGTGGAGGAACAGACAGCGGCGGCGCAGCGCCTCGGACAGCTCCCGGCTCGCGTTGGAGGTGAGCACGACGAACGGGCGGCGCGTCGCGGTGATGGTGCCCAGCTCGGGGACCGTGACCTGGAAGTCGCTGAGCACCTCCAGGAGCAGGCCCTCCACCTCGACGTCCGCCTTGTCGGTCTCGTCGATCAGCAGCACCTTCGGGTCGTCGCCCCGGATGGCCGTCAGCAGCGGACGCGTGAGCAGGAACTCCTCGCTGAAGATGTCCGTGCGCGCCTCGTCCCAGGTCTCGTCGCGGCCCGCGCTGATGCGCAGCAGCTGCTTGGCGTGGTTCCACTCGTACAGCGCCCGGGACTCGTCGACCCCCTCGTAGCACTGCAGACGTACGAGCCGCGCCCCGGCGACCTCGGCGACGGCCTTCGCGAGCTCCGTCTTGCCGACCCCGGCCGGGCCCTCCACCAGGAGCGGCTTGCCCAGACGGTCGGCGAGGAAGACGGTCGTGGCGACCGCGGGCGAGGCGAGATAGCCGGTCTCGGCCAGACGCGCGGAGACGTCGTCGACGGACGTGAACAACGGGGCCTCCAGGTTAATGTCTAAGCGCTTGTTCAGCGATGATGCCATGCGGGCTCGGTGGACCGGAAGGTGAGAGACCGATCGGTTTTCTCTCGGCTCCCGGCGAGGTAATCTCGCCCTCATGGCCACAACAGACAAGGCGTCCACCAGGGACCGGCTCCTTGACGCGGCGGCCGAGCTCTTCTACCGCGAAGGTGTCTCCATCGGCGTCGAGGCGCTGTGCCGGACGGCCGGGGTCTCGAAGCGGTCCATGTACCAGCTCTTCACGAGCAAGGACGAGGTCCTGGCCGCCAGCCTGGAGCGACGACTTCCCGGGTACGAGGCCCAGCTGGCCGGCGCGCCGCAGGCCGCCCCGCCTCGCGAGCGGATCCTGCACGTCTTCGAACGGCTGGAGAAGGCGTCCACCGACCCCGCCTACCAGGGCTGCCCGTATCTCGCCGCGCTGGTCGAGCTCAAGGATCCGGAACACCCCGCGAGCGCGGTCGCCCGCGGGGCGAAGGACTGGATGAAGGGCTACTTGCAGACGCTTGCGCAGGAGGGCGGAGCCCGGGACGCGGAGCTGCTCGCCCGTCAGCTGATGCTGGTCTTCGACGGGGCCAGCGCGCGGGCGGGGGCCCGGGTCGAGACGCTGGACGGGCTGGCCGTGGCGACCGTGACCACACTGCTGGACGCGGCCGGCGTGACATGACGGGACGGCCGCCGAAGCGGCCGCCCCGTCCCCCCCGTCCCGTTCACGACGCCACCGCGACCGCCCCGACAGCCGGAGTGCGCAGCATCCGCCGGGCCGTGCCGAGGCCGGTCCCCAGCGTCACCGCCGCCGCGACGGCGACCACCGCGAGCCCGATGCCGTAGACCTCGCCCGGCAGCACCGCGTCGGAGCGGACCACGGTGAACGGGATGATCCCCGCGAGCGCGGCCAGCGCGCCGAAGAAGACGCCCGTGACCGTGAGGATCAGCCCCTCGACACCGACCGTCCCGAGCACCTGCCCCGGCGTGGCGCCTGCCAGCCGCTGCTGCCCGAACTCCCGGCCGCGGTAACTCGTCGCCGCGTACAGCGAGTTGACCAGCATCACGCAGACGAAGACCACGATGATGCCGACGACCGTGAAGTTGAGCGTCTCCAGGTTCTTGGCGTCGACCGACTTCGCCAGGCCCGAGGCCTCGACGGCGTCGCTCTCCACCGCCTGCATGGTGAGCGTGGCCGTGGCGACCGCCGTGAACAGGATCAGCGACATCAGGATCCCGGCCAGATGCCCGGCCCGCTCCCGCAGATTCCGTACCGCCAGCCAGCCGCTCGCCCCCTTCAGCGGCAGCCGGTCCAGCACCCCCTCCAGCAGCCGCGGCGCCGGCAGCGCGAAGCCCACCGACAGCAGGATCGCCCCATAGGCGGGCGGCGCCATCAGGGCCGCGTCCGTCGCCGAGAACACAAAGGTGGAGGTCACCGACGCCGCACCGGTGAGCAGCGCGGCATACGCGAGGAACTTCCGTGCCCCGCCCCGCCTTTCGTGCCCGCGCGTGGCCCGCCGTACGGCGAGGAAGGCGGCGCCCGCCGACGCGAGCAGGGTGATGTCGATGCCAGTCATGAGCGCGACCGGCCCGAAGGAATGGTCGACGGAGTCGGCGACCTGGCCGCTGTCCTGGAACACCTCCAGCAACGCCCGGCCGCCCAGCATCGCCGGGCCGATCGCCAGCGCCGCCCCCACCAGGGCCACGACCACGGCCTCACCCACCACCATCCGCCTGAGCTGCGCCGGAGTCGCCCCCGAGCAGCGCAGCAGCTCCAACTCGGCCGTGCGCTGACGGACGTTGACCGTCAGGGCCGAGGCGACCGCGAAGAAGACCAGCACGGTGCCGTAGCCGCCGACGACGCCCGCCGCGGTGGACAGGGTCTCCGCGCTGGTGGAGTCGACGCCGTCCTGTGCCGCCGTGTCGTGCATCGAGTTGAACGTCATGATGATCGCCGCGCCCAGGAACGCGGACAGCAAAGTGGCGAGGAACCGCCCGGGGCGGTGCCGGATCGACCGCATGGCCAGCATGAACATCGCTCACACCCCCAGCGCCACGTCGTCGCCGAGGTGCGCCAGCCGCTCGGCCACCGCGTCCGGCGTCGGCGCCTCCAACCGCCCCGCCAGCCGGCCGTCGGCGAGGAACAGCACCGAGTCCGCGTAGGAGGCGGCGACCGGGTCGTGGGTCACCATCACGACGGTCCGGCCGTGCACCCGCACCGCCTGCCGGAGCAGCCGCAGCACATCGCGTGCGCTGCGGGTGTCCAGGGCGCCCGTCGGCTCGTCCGCGAAGATCACCCGGGGCTCGGTCACCAGGGCGCGGGCGATCGCGACACGCTGCCGCTGACCGCCGGACAGCTGGTCGGGGCGGTGCCCGAGCCGGTCGCCGAGGCCGACGGAGGTCAGGATCTCCCGGGCCCGCCGCCGGTCGACGCGCTGCCCGGCGAGCTTGAGCGGCAGCACCGTGTTCTGCGCGACGGTCAGCGTCTCCAGCAGGTTGTACTGCTGGAACACGAACCCGATCCGGCCCCGCCGGAACTTCGTCAGCTCGGCCTCGCCGCCCCCGGTCAGTTCGGTGCCGTCCACGCGCACGATCCCGCTGTCGGGCCGGTCGAGCCCGGCCGCGCAGTGCAGCAGCGTGCTCTTGCCGGAACCCGACGGCCCCATCACCGCCGTGAAGGTGCCCCGCCCGAGCCCGAGGGTGACCCCGTCCAGAGCGGTCACGGCACTGTCGTCCGCACCGTAGGTCTTGGTGACCTTGACCAGCCGCAGCGCCTCGGCGGCGGGTCCCTTGTCGTGGGTACGTGGTGAGCCTGCCCGAAACATCGTCATCACTCTCCGTCCGGCACTCCCTGTGCCCTGCCGAAGAAGCTACGGAGCGGGCGGGGCGACCACATTGGGCGCAGAACCCGTATTGACGGGTGTACTCAGCGACACCGCCGACGGGGGGCCGGCAGCCGGTGTCCCAAGGCGATGATGCTCCTATTGCTGGTCAAGCGGCTTGGAGCCAGTTGCGGTAGGCGTGGGCGAGGTCGTCGAGTCGACGGGTTCCGCGTTCGATGTCGGAGATCCTGGTCGGCCAGACCCCGAGGTGTCGTGCGGCTGCAGTGATGGTGATGTTCTTGGACTGCCGCAGGGGGCGTAGGTCGGCGATGTCGGGAACGTTGATCGTGGTGGTCAGGCAGCGGAAGACCTCGTGGGCGATGGCTCGTTTCAAGAGCCGGATGATCTCCTTCTTCGTCCTTCCGGCGGCGGTTTGCCGTGCGACGTAGGCGCGGGTGCGGGCGTCACCGGCCATGCGGACCAGGGCGATGCGGTAAAGAGCGGCGTTGGCGGCCCGGTCGCCGCCGCGGGAGAGGCGGTGGCGGTTGGTTCTGCCGCTGGAGGCGGGGACCGGTGCGGCTCCGCAGAGTGCGGCGAAGGAAGCCTCGGTCCGCATGCGTTCGGGGTTGCCTCCTGCTGTGATCAGTAGTTGTGCGGCGGTGTCCGGGCCGACTCCGTAGGCGGCTCGCAGGCCGGCATTGTCGGCGGTGACCGCGGTGTCCAGGGCCTTGGTGAGGGCTTCATGCTCGGCGGTCAGCTCCTTGACGCGCCGGGCGAGGTTCTTCAGCGCGGTCAGGACCGCGGCATGGACTGCGTCTCCAGCCGGCCGCAGTCGAGCCAGGGCGTCGGTGCGGTCGGTCGCTTTGAGCGGACCGTACTTGGTGCGGATCGCCTCGGGGGCGGAGATGAGGATGCTGCCGATCTGGTTGAGTGCGGCAGTTCGTGCTTTCACTGCGGAGCGGGCGGCGTTGTGCAAGGCACGTATGCCGGTGACGGTGTCGTCCTTGGGCGCACTGGAGGCCCGTCCGGACATGGCGGCGCGGGCTGCGGCGTAGGCGTCGATGGGGTCGGACTTGCCGACCCGCCGGCGTTCGGCCTTGTCGGGGCGGTTGACCTCGATGACCTGGTGCCCGCGCGAGCGGGCGGTACGAGTGAAGCCGGCCCCGTAGGAGGATGTGCCTTCCACGCCGATCGCGGTCACGCGTCCGTGGGCGTCGATGAAGGCCAGGGCCGCAGCGTATCCGGCGGAGGTGGTGGCGAATTCGGCGTCGGCAAGGTGGCCGCCGTTGTCGCTGATGACTGCGACATGGAGGGTGTCGGTGTGGGAGTCGACACCTCCGAACACGTTCTGGTCAGTGCCAGTCATGTTTCCCGAGGCCGCTGCTGCCATGCTGGTGAACGCCTTCCTAGCAGGAGGTGGCGTCGGCCGGGTGGCTCAGACAGGACATTGAGGGGGCTTCTGGCCAAGCTCCTATCAGGTCATGGTCCGCCCGGCCGGAGCCATGAGAACCAGCTCCGGCGGCCGGGCAGACCAACGCGAAGACAGCCCAGCAGGGCGTCAGTCAGTGGTTGGGCCACGACCGCCAGAAGCCGCCACGAGTATCAATGTCAGTGGTGGGCGGTACGTTGCGGGCATGGGGATCTATCTGGTGAGCGTCGGCGCGCAGGAGTGGTTCGGCGAGGAGGAGGACGGGCGGGGGGACGTCGCCGCCGGTCTGAACGAGGAGTTGAGGCGGCGCGGGCTTGCGCCGTACACGAGCGTTCCCGAAGAGGCTGCGTTCGCTCCTGGTTCCGGGACCGGCTTCGAGGAGAAACTCGTTCCGCCCATGGACGGCTTCAGCGCGCTGTGCCGGACCCATCTGTCGCGGGCGGAGGAGGAGTTGCTCTGCGGCTGGACGGTGCTCGTGCCCGTGTCGCTCGACGAGAAGATCGAGTTGCCCGTCGAGTCCGCCTACGACCTGACGACGACCGTCGCCGGCGCCCCACAGGTTCTCGCCCTCGCCGAGCGCCTTGCGAAGGCCGTCGGGCTGCCGTCCGACGAGATACCGGCGACATCGGACAATCTGGAGCTGACCAGCTGGTTCCTGGACGGTCAGGCCAACAGGACCGCAGCGGCCCGGCCCGGACGCTGGGGTGACGACCTCGACGTGTCCTTCTACGTGGCGCTGTACCTGCGCGCCGCCCAGCACTCGCTCAGGCGTGGCTGCCCGATCGTCTACTCCTGACGGCGGGCGGAGGTCGCGGCTCCGTGACATCGGTGACCGGACTGGTGCCGTCTGGTGCCGTGGTGGGGCTTCCGGCCGGGGTGCCGATGCCGGTACAGATTTCTCATGACGGACAACGGGGGACAGCGCCATCCTTGGTGGCGGGGATTACATGAGTCGGTCCACGGGGCGGACACCGAGTTGTGGCCCGAGGGACTGCTGGAGGTCGTGCCGGCCGGGTTCGACGGCGCCTACGCAAAGTTCTGCGATCTCTATCCCGAGCAGCAGGTGCAACTGCAGCTCCTCTACGGCGCCTCCCAGCGCGCCTTCGAACGCAGGACACGGGTCTCGGGGCGGGTCGCGGTGGTGCGGGTGCTCGGCAACGCGCTGAGCGATCCACGGCTCGCCGACGCCAAGCCGAACGAGCATCTGACCCTGTATCTCGACGAGGAGATCGCCGACCTGAAGGGCCGGCTCGCCCAGGACGGCGCCACCGCCGTCAGCCGGGGCCTCAACATCGGCCTCACCATCGGCTCGGCCGCCAGCCTCGCCCTGCTCGCCGTACCCGTGCTCTGGGGCGTCGGCCTGCTCGGCGCTCTGGGTGTGACGCTGAACTGCACCAACCGCTGGAGTCTGCTGGGCGCGTTCGTGTGCGGCGGCGTCGGCGCGTTCGGGGCCGTGCTGAGCGTGCTGGTACGGCTGCGGGGCAGTGCCGACCAGCTGGTGCGACGCAAGACCGACGGGCGCGAGGGCCTGGTCGTCCCCGGCCAGATGGCCCGCACCATGCGCCACGAGGGCGTGTACCGGGTCTTCGTCGGCTGGATCCTCGCCCTCGCCGTCTACTTCCTGCTCAGCGGCGGCATCATGCCGGTCTTCGAACCGCCCGCCACCACCACCGAGATCTGCCCGGCCGCGGGCAGCCCGGGATCGGCCGCGCTGGGCACCGAGTTCTGGGGCTTCTGGTGCGCCGTCGGCTTCGTGGCGGGCTTCAACGAGCGGTGGGCCTTCGGCATCCTGAGCCGCGACTCGACGCGGCGAGCGGGCAAGAGCACCTGATTCCGCTTTTGAACGGTTTCAATCGGAACTCCCTGACGCTCCAACAGATCCTTACCGCTGGGGAGTTCCGTTGAAGTCTGCACCGAATCCGTCCTGATCCAGGCATGGACACCCTTCACTTCTGCCACTAGCTTCACCGTCGTTCGAGCTGAATCGTTCCAACTCCGAGCAGCCGAAAGGGACTACGGCATGAATGACGGAGTCGACAGCACACAGGGCGACGGGGTGCGCCGAAGGACGGTGCTCACCACGGCACTCGGCGCCGCACCCCTGGCCATGGCGGGCGGCATCATGGCAGGCGGACCAGCGTCGGCCGCACCGACCTCGCCACGCACCGCGGTTGACGGCCTGACGGTCGAGCACAGAACCAACCCCCTCGGCGTGGACGCCACCCGTCCCAGGTTCGGCTGGCGCCTGACCTCCTCGGCACGCGGCCGCCGCCAGTCGGCGTACCGGATCCTGGTGGCCACCCGCCCCGACCGCCTCACCCCCACCCGCGCCGACGTCTGGAACAGCGGCCGAGTCACCTCACCGAACTCGGTCGCCGTGCGCTACGAAGGCCCCGCCCTGCACCCCTCCACCCGCTACCACTGGACGGTCACGGCCTGGGACGAGACCGGCCGCCCCACCCCCGCCGCCCCGACCGCCCACTTCGAGACCGGCCTCCTCGGCACCGACGGCACGGACGGCTGGGACGGCGCCCAGTGGATAGCCATGGCGGGCAAGAAGCCCAACACCCCCGGCGCCCCACTGCTGCGCCGGGAAGCCACGTTGACAGGAAGCCGGATACGCACCGCCCGGCTCTACATCACCGCCCTCGGCGTGTACCAGGCCCACGTCAACGGCCACCGCGTCGCCGTACCGCAGGGCGCGGGCACCACTCACGAACTGCTGGCTCCCGGCTGGACCAACTACGACAGCACCGTCAACTACTTCACCTACGACGTCACCGACCTGGTCGCGGGGGAGCGCCAAGGCCACGTCACCCTCGCCGCGGTCCTGGGAAACGGCTGGTACAACGGCCGTGTCTCCGAGAACAGCAAGTACTACTCGGCCACCGGCAACCGCCTCGCCCTCAAGGCCAAACTCCTCATCCGCTACGCCGACGGATCCGAGCAGACGATCGTCACCGCCCCCGGTGACGACTGGAAGGCCACCGACACCGGCCCCTACCGCGCCGACGACATCTACGACGGCCAGACCTACGACGCCCGGCGGGAACTCCCGGGCTGGACGGCGAACGGCTTCGACACCGCCACCTGGACGGGCACCGAGCAGCACGACTTCACCGGCAGGTTCCCCGACGCGAGACTGGTCGCCTACCCCGGCGAGAGCGCCCGCCTGGTGCCCGACTGGGACCGCAAGCCGCACTCCCTCACCGTCTACACCGGCGTGTCCGGCCAGGACGGCAGCCCCAACGGCAAGGGCCGGATCGTCGTCGACCCCGCCCGCACGGTCACCGACCCGGCCGCCGCGGCCACCGCCTCCGTGACCCTGCGCCCCGGCGACACCGCCGTGATCGACCTCGGCCAGAACATGGTCGGCGTGCCCCGTTACACCCTGCGCGGCCCGGCGGGCGCCCAAGTCACCTTCAAACCCGGCGAGATGCTCAACGACGACAGCGCGGGCGCCGACGGCCCCGTCGGCTCGGTCTACCGGGCCAACCTGCGCGCCGCCAAGGCCACCAGCACCTACCTCCTCAAGGGCGACCCCGACGGCGAGACCCACGAGGACTCACTGACCTTCTACGGCTTCCGCTACGTCTCCGTCACCGCGACCGACACCGTCACCCTCACCCGGTTCACCGGCCGCGTCGCGAGCTCCGCCCTCCGCGACACCGGCACGATCACCACCGACGACACGGACGTCAACCAGCTGATCAGCAACGTCCGCTGGGGCCAGCGCGGCAACTACCTCTGGGTGCCCACCGACTGCCCGCAGCGCGACGAACGCCTCGGCTGGACCGGCGACACCCAGCTCTTCTGCAACACCGGCCTCTACAACGCCGACGCCGTCAATTTCCTCAGCCACTTCGAGGACGTCCTGATCGATTCCCAGAAGACCTACGGACAGGACGGCGCCCAGTTCACCTGGGTCGCACCCGGCTCCCGCTACAACCAGCCGGTCCCCGCCAGCGGTTGGGCGGACTGCGGGGTCGTCGTGCCGTGGACGGTGTGGCAGATGTCCGGCGACACCACGGTCATCGACCGCAGCTGGGCCGCGATGACGAAGTACCTGGACTGGATCCGGCAGCGCACCGGCGACAGCTACGCCGGACAGGGCGCGATCTTCGGTGACTGGCTGGCGTTCCAGGTCACCAGCACCCAGCTCATCAGCGATGTCTACTACGGCTACAGCGCCCGTCTGATGGCGGACATGGCCCGCGCCACCGGCCGCGACACCGAGTCCCGCGCCTACGACGAGCTCTTCTCCCGTATCAAGCGGGCCTTCGTCGCCAAGTACCTCGTCACCGACCCCGCCACGGGCGAGGTCACGCTCCGCTCCAGTCTGGGCGAGGCACCGCCGTGGACCGGGGGCAAGCCCGAGGACAACAGCCAGACCGCCCTGCTCTGGGTCCTCAAGCTCGGCTTCTACGACACCGAGGCCCAGCGCCGCCGCCTCGTCGAGCTGCTCGCCGCGAACATCGGCAACGACGAGGCCTACAAGCAGGCCCACCCCGACAGCACCCGCGTCAAGTACGCCGAGAACACCCTCTCCGTCGGCTTCCTCGGCGTGAACGTCCTCGCCCCCGTGCTCACCGACGAGGGCCGCGCCGACCTGGCGTACAAGCTGCTCCACCAGGACGCCATGCCGTCCTGGCTGTACTCGGTACGCAACGGCGCCACCACCATCTGGGAGCGCTGGAACTCGTACTCCAAGGAGGACGGGTTCGGTCCGGTCGACATGAACTCGTTCAACCACTACTCCTACGGCGCGATCATGGAGTGGATGTACGAGGGCATGGCCGGTATCGCCAAGGACCCGGCCCACCCCGGATTCCGGCACTTCTTCCTCAAGCCCCACCTCGACCCGACCGGCAAGGTCACACGGGTCACCGGGGCGCATCTCTCGCCGTACGGCGAGATCGTCAGCGAGTGGCACAAGGACGACCGGAAGCTGACCTACCGGGCGACGGTCCCCACGAACAGCACCGCGACCCTGCACATCCCCACCAGCGACCCGTCCACCGTCCGCGAGGGCCGCACCCCCCTCTCCCAGGTCGACGGTGTGGAGTACCTGGGCTTCGCGGACGGCACCGCCTCCTATCGACTCCCGTCCGGCCGCTACGAGTTGACGTCCGCGCTCGCCTGATCCCCGACCAGCACCACCTCAAGGGTGCGCGGACCGTGCACCCCCTCGACCCGGTCCAGTTCGATGTCGCTGGTCGCCGACGGACCGGAGATCCACGTCAACGGACGGGCCGGGTCGAGGAGTTCGAGAGCCTGGGGGACGGAGGAGACGACCTGCTCGGGGACCCGTACGACACAGATGTGATGGTCGGGGACGAGCGTGATGCGCCGGCGGCCCTGGTCGCGGGAGCCGTCCAGGACGATGGTGCCGGTCTCTGCGACGGCCACCGCACATGCCGTGACCACGCTGTCCACCCGGTCCAGCTCGTGGGGGGTGCTCACGGCACGGTCGTGGATGCGGGTGGGATCGGCGGCCGACATCCACTCCGGTGGCAGCGCAGGGGGTACGAGCACCAGCTCAGATCCTCGCTCGGCGAGCAGCCGCATGATGAGGTAGGGCAGTTCCTCCTCGTCCGTTCGGTGCACGATCGCCCGGTAGTCCGCCAGGTTCTCGGCCAGCAGATCCACTGTTTCCGCGACACTGCGCTCGCCGTGCTCACGGAGATAGTCACGCGGAACCGCCAGCTCGTACGGCGTGTCGTCACGAGGCACGTCGGCCAGAGCCCGCCGCACCCGGCCCAGGATCCGTTCCCTGCTGCTCACTTGGCGCCGTCCTTTCCACCCTGCGTCCGCTGCCACCAGTCCCGGAACGGCTCGGCGGGCACCGCCGGCAGATCCCGGGTCCCGCTCCACGCCTTGCCCGGTCCGGGCAGCGAGCGCGGATGCAGCCGACGGGTGCGCGAGGCGAGCCGCTGGCCGGCCCGCAGGGCGCCGGGACGGCCGAACGCCCAGCGCGCCGCCCGCATCGCGGCCCGCTCGGCGGCATGCCCCTTCGCCGGCTTGAGCACCACCTTGTTGCCGTTAGCCGTCACCTCGCCGCCCTCCACGACCCGCTCCCGCAGATGCACCAGCACCTCGGGAATGTCGATCGCGACCGGGCACACGTCGTAGCAGGCACCGCACAACGATGACGCGTACGGAAGCGAGGCATCGATCTCGCTTGTCACGCCCCGGAGTTGAGGGCTGAGGATGGCGCCGATCGGGCCCGGGTAGACCGAGCCGTACGCGTGCCCGCCCGCCCGCTCGTACACCGGGCACACATTGAGACAGGCCGAGCAGCGGATACAGCGCAGGGCCTGGCGGCCGACCTCGTCGGCGAGCGTGTCGGTACGGCCGTTGTCGAGCAGGACCAGATGGAAGGTGCGCGGCCCGTCAGCCGCCTCGGAGTCCGTCGTACCGGTCCACATGGACGTGTACGGGTTCATGCGCTCGGCGGTGGAGGAGCGGGGGAGTGTCTGCAGGAACACCTCCAGGTCCCGCCAGGTCGGCACGATCTTCTCGATGCCGACGACCGAGATCAGCGTCTCGGGCAGGGTCAGGCACATCCGCCCGTTGCCCTCGGACTCCACGACGACCAGCGTGCCGGTCTCGGCGACCATGAAGTTGGCGCCGGAGATCCCGACCTTGGCCCGCAGGAACTTCTCGCGCAGATGCAGACGGGCGGCCTCGGCGAGTTCGGCGGGTGTGTCCGTGAGGCCCTCGGGCGCCGGGCGGCCCCACTCGCTCATCTCACTTCGGAAGATGTCCCGGATCTCGCCCCGGTTGCGGTGGATCGCCGGGACGAGGATGTGCGAGGGCCGGTCCTTGCCCAACTGCACGATCAGCTCGGCGAGATCGGTCTCGTAGGCGCGGATCCCCTCCGCCTCCAGGGCCTCGTTCAGCCCGATCTCCTGCGTGGCCATCGACTTGACCTTGACGACCTCCGACTCGCCGGTCGCCTTCACGAGGTCCGCGACGATCCGGTTGGCCTCGTCGGCGTCGGCGGCCCAGTGGACCTTGCCCCCCGCCGCCGTGACCGACTCCTCCAACTGCACGAGATACCGGTCGAGATGACGCAGCGTGTGGTCCTTGATCCGCTTGCCTGCCTCGCGCAGCGCCGCCCAGTCCGACACCTCGGCGACGGCGTTGGCCCGCTTGGCGCGGATGGTGTGCGTGGCGTGCCGCAGATTGCCGCGCAGGGTGGCGTCGTGCACGGCCTCGTGCGCGGCCTTCGGAAACGCCGGCATCCCGAGATACGTCCCACTCATCCGGCCGCCACCTCCGCCGACTCCTCCGTGCTCGCCAGGATCTCCGCGATGTGCACCGGCCGCATCCCGGTGCTCAGCCGCGCCATGGTGCCGCCGATGTGCATCAGACAGGAGTTGTCCGCCGCGCACAGCACCTCCGCTCCCGTCGACTCGGCGTTGCGCACCTTGTCCGCGCCCATCGCCGCCGAGACATCGGAGTTCTTCAGCGCGAAGGTGCCGCCGAACCCGCAGCACTCCTCCGCCCCCGGCAACTCGACCAGCTCCAGCCCCTTGACGGCCTGGAGCAGCCGCCGGGGCCGCTCGCCGAGCCCCAGCCCGCGCAGCCCGTGACAGGTCGGGTGGTAGGTCACCTTGTGCGGGTAGTAGGCCCCGACGTCCGTCACCCCCAGCACGTCCACCAGGAACTCCGTCAGCTCGTACGTCTTCGGCACCACCGGTGCCAGCGTCGCCGCGAGCGTGTCCCCGCGCCCCTCGGCCCGGGCCCGCTCACCCATCCGCGGATACAGCTCCCGCACCATCGCCCCGCATGACCCGGACGGCGTGACGATCGCCTCGTACTCCCCGAAGACATCGGAGAAATGCCGGGCCAGCGGCTCGGCCTCATGCCGGTAACCGGTGTTGTAGTGCGCCTGCCCGCAACAGGTCTGCGCCATCGGGAAGTCGACGTCGACGCCCAGCCTGGTCAGCAGTTTCACCACGGCGCGCCCGGTGTCCGGATAGAGCGTGTCGTTGACACAGGTCAGGAACAGGGCGACACGCATCGCGGCTCCTAGTGATCGATCATCGGATGAGTGCAGGGTAATGCGACAGCGCGGCCGCGGGGAGACCCCGTTCACCCCCGGGCGAGCCGGGCCTCCGCCTCGCTCCAGCGCTCCGCGTCCCCGCGCGGCTCGTACCGGGTCAACGGCTGGGTACGGGTGAGCAGTCGCCGCCCGCCGGCGAGGTCGCCGACCAGGCCGTGCGTCCGTGCCTGGACGAGGACGTTCCCGAGGGCGGCGGCCTCGGTCGGGCCGGCCACCACCGGCAGCCCGCAGGCGTCGGCGGTCAGCTGGCACAACAGGGCGTTGCGCGTGCCGCCCCCCACGACATGCACGACGTCCACCGGATGGTCGGCCAGCCGCTGCGCCTCGGCGACGGCCCGGCGATGGGCGAGGGCGAGCGAGTCGAGGATGCACCGGGTGATCTCGGCGGGCGTGACGGGCACCGGCTGCCCCGAGGCCCGGCACGCCTCGGCGATCCGCTCCGGCATCCGCCCCGGCGCCAGGAACGCCGAGTCACCCGCGTCCACCACCGACCGCAGCGCCGGCACCTTGGCCGCGTCCAGCAGCAACGCACCCAACTCCGGGTCCCCCCAGGCCCGTACGCACTCCTGGAGCAGCCACAACCCCATGATGTTCCGCAGATACCGGACCGTGCCGTCAAGGCCCAGCTCATTGGTGAAGTTGGCGGCCCGGCTCTCCTCACTCAGCACCGGCGCGTCCAGCTCAAGCCCCGCCAGCGACCAGGTCCCGGTGCAGATGTACGCGAACCGCTCGCCCCCGGCCGGAACGGCGGCCACGGCGGACGCGGTGTCATGCGACCCGACCGCCGTCACCGGCACCGGCCCACTGAGCCCGGCCTCCTCCAGCACCTCGTCGCGCAACACCCCCGCGGAGTCACCGGGTTGCCTGAGCGGCGCGAACAGCCCCAGGTCGATACCGAGCCGCGAGGCGATGTCGTACGACCAGTCGCGTGTGCGGGGGTCGATGAGCTGGGTGGTGGAGGCATTGGTGAGCTCGGTGCCCTGCTCGCCGGTGAGCCAGTAGGTGAGGAGGTCGGGGATGAGCAACAGCCGCTTGGCGTAAGCCAGTTGGTTGGTCGATCGCGCCGCGGTCAGCTGGTACAGGGTGTTGAAGGGCGCGTACTGCAACCCGGTCGCGGCGTACAGCTCCTGAGTCGGCACACTCGCCCACACCTTCTCCGCGACCCCCTCCGTCCGGGAGTCCCGGTAGTGCACGGGATTGCCGAGCAGCTCCCCGTCGGCATCGAGCAGCCCGTAGTCCACGGCCCAGCTGTCGATGCCGACCGAGTCGAGTCGTCCACCGCAGTGGGCACCGGCCGCCCGCAGCCCGTCCAGCACCCCGGCATAGAGGCCGAGCACATCCCAGCGCAGCCCCTCGGGCACCCGCACGGGCCGGTTCGGGAACCGGTGTGCCTCGGTCAGCTCCAGGCTGTCGGGGCCGACGCGGCCGACCATGACACGCCCGCTGGACGCGCCGAGGTCGACCGCGGCGTACGACTTCACGGCCGCGCTCACCGCAGGAAGGCGGCCGCGACGCCGGCGTCGACCGGGATGTGCAGCCCGGTGGTGTGCGTCAGCTCCCCGCCGGTCAGGGCGAAGACGGCGTTCGCGACATGGTCCGGGAGCACCTCACGCTTGAGGATGGTGCGCTGGGCGTAGAACTCACCCAGCTTCTCCTCCTCGACCCCGTACACGGCGGCCCGCTTGGCTCCCCACCCTCCGGCGAAGATGCCGGACCCGCGCACGACGCCGTCCGGGTTGATCCCGTTGACGCGGATGCCGTGCTCGCCCAACTCGGCCGCCAGCAGGCGCACTTGATGAGCCTGGTCGGCCTTGGTGGCCGAGTAGGCGATGTTGTTGGGACCGGCGAAGACCGCGTTCTTGGAGGCGATGTAGACGATGTCACCGCCCAGCCCCTGCGCGATCATCACACGCGCCGCTTCCCGGGACACGAGGAAGGAACCGCGCGCCATGATGTCGTGCTGGAGGTCCCAGTCCCTGGCCGTGGTCTCAAGGAGCGGCTTGGAGATGGAGATCCCGGCGTTGTTGACGACGAGATCGACGCCGCCGAAGGCGAGCACGGCCGCCTTGAACGCGTCGGCGATCTGCTCCTCGGACGTGACGTCCACCGGCACGGCGACGGCCTTATCGGGACCGCCGAGCTCCTCGGCGACGGCCTGGGCGTTCCCGGCGTTGAGGTCCGCGACGACCACACACGCGCCCTCGCCGACCAGCCGCCGTGCGATGGCCTTCCCGATCCCGCTGCCCGCGCCCGTCACCAGCGCGACCCGCGTCGCCAGCGGCTTCGGCCGGGGCATCCGCTGAAGCTTGGCCTCCTCAAGGGCCCAGTACTCGATCCGGAACTTCTCGGACTCCTCGATGGGCGCGTAGGTGGAGACGGCCTCGGCCCCGCGCATCACATTGATGGCGTTGACATAGAACTCACCGGCCACCCGCGCGGTCTGCTTGTCCTTGCCGAAGCTGAACATGCCGACGCCCGGAACGAGCACGATCGCCGGGTCGGCGCCGCGCATGGCGGGGGAGTCGGGCAGCGCGTGCCGCCGGTAGTAGGCGGCGTACTCCTCGCGGTACTCGGCGTGCAGCTCCCCCAGCCGGGCGACGGCCTCCTCCAGCGGAGCGGTCGGCGGCAGATCCAGGACCAGCGGCCGGACCTTGGTCCGCAGGAAGTGATCGGGGCAGGAGGTACCGAGGGCGGCGAGCCGCGGATGCTCGGCCCGGGCCAGGAACTCCAGCACCGGAGCCGAGTCGTTGAAGTGCCCGACCTGCGGTTTGTCCTGCGAGGCGATCGCACGGACATACGGCGCGAGGGCGGCGGCCCGCTCGTTGCGCTCGGCCTCGGGAAGGGCGTCGTACCCCTCGATCAGGGGCCCGAAGGGCTCGGCCTTGCCACGCTCCTCCAGGAACTTCTCGGCGGTGCGGATGATGTGCAGCGAGTTGCGCTCGCACTCCTCGGAGGTGTCCCCCCAGGCGGTGATCCCGTGCCCACCGAGGACGACGCCGATCGCCTGCGGGTTGGCCGCCTTGATGGCGGCGATGTCCAGCCCCAGCTGGAACCCGGGCCGCCGCCAGGGCACCCAGGCGACCGTGTCCCCGAAACACTCGGCGGTCAGCTTCTCCCCGTCGGCGGCGCAGGCGAGCGCGATCCCGGAGTCGGGATGCAGATGATCGACGTGCGCCGCCTCGACCAGCCCATGCATGGCGGTGTCGATGGACGGAGCCGCCCCGCTCTTCCCATGCAGGCAGTAGTCGAACGCGGCGACCATCTCGTCCTCACGCTCGACACCGGGATACACGTCGACCAGTGCCCGCATCCGATCCAGCCGCAACACGGCCAGCCCGGCCTCGGTGAGCGTGCCGAGATCACCACCGGACCCCTTGACCCACATCAGCTCGACATCACCACCGGTGACGGGATCGGTGTCGGTGCCTTTGGCGGACGCGTTCCCGCCGGCGTAGTTGGTGTTACGGGGATCGGAACCGAGCCGGTGTGAGCGGGCGAGAAGGGCGGCGGCTTCGGGATGGGTAGCCATGAACGTTCAGTCCTATCTGAGAAAGGGAGCGGATATGCCCCTCAGGGGCGCGGGGCTGTGTTGAATTTGCGGCTACCGCCGCGCGGGCGCGACCAGCCACATCCGGCCCGCAGTCCGCAGACAACAGAACTCGGCAGACGCTTACGCGCCCCACCCGGCCTGCTGCCCACCGACTCGCTCGGCGACGATCTTCTCGGCCCACCCGCACCGGCGATACGCGGCAAGGGGATCGCCATCCAGCCCCATCTCTCCCCGTACCTCGGCAAGCAGCGGCCGCACATCCGTGTTGTACGCATCCATCACCACGGCATTAGCCCCGAGCACATCACCGGCAGCCTGCGCCTCGGCCAGAGCGACACCGTCGACCAGCAACGCCTTCGCCGTCGCCTCCTGCACATTCATCACCGACCGGATGATCGCCGGAATCTTCGCCTCGATGTTGTGGCACTGATCGAGCATGAACGCGACGTCAGGAGTGAACCCACCCCCACGCACGACCTCGTACATGATCCGGAACAACTGGAACGGATCAGCCGCCCCCACCATCAGGTCGTCGTCGGCGTAGAACCGGGAGTTGAAGTCGAACCCACCGAGCTTCCCCTCCCGCAGGAGCGTCGCCACGATGAACTCGATGTTGGTGCCGGGCGCGTGATGCCCGGTGTCGACCACGACCTGCGCCTTCGGCCCGAGCTTCAGACAGTGCGCGTACGCCGTCCCCCAGTCCGGCACATCCGTCGTGTAGAACGCCGGCTCGAAGAACTTGTACTCCAGCAGCATCCGCTGCCCGTCCCCGAGCCGCTCGTACACCTCCGCCAGCCCCTCGGCCAGCCGGTCCTGGCGCCCCCGGATGTCGTCCTGCCCGGGATAGTTCGTGCCGTCCGCGAACCACAGCTTCAGATCCCGCGAACCCGTCGCATCCATGATGTCGACGCACTCCAGCAGATGATCTACGGCCTTGCGCCGCACCGCCGCGTCCGGATGACAGATGCTGCCCAGCTTGTAGTCGTCGTCCTGGAAGGTGTTGGAGTTGATCGCGCCGAGCCGCACGCCACGCTCCTCGGCGAATTTGGCCAGCGCGCCATAGTCCTCGACCTTGTCCCAGGGAATGTGCAGCGCGACGGTCGGCGTCACACCGGTGAACGCGTGCACCTGGGCCGCGTCCTCCAGCTTCTCCCGCGGTGTCCGCGGCACGCCTTCCTGGGCGAACACCTTGAACCGCGTCCCCGAGTTCCCGTACGCCCACGACGGCGTTTCGACTGCCTGGGTCTTGAGTGCGGCCTTCACCGCGGCGAGCTCGGTCACTGAGGGCTCCTGTGACGTCGGGACGGAGGTCGGACGGAAGTCAACTGAACCGCTTCACTGTGAAACGATTCAAGACGGGAACGTATGAGTCCCCCGAAGGGGTGTCAAGCCCCGCGACCAAGGCTGATGGCTGTGACTCCCCCGTGACCTTCGTTCATCGAAATCTTTTCGACACGGACCCATTGACGTGACATGCGCTCCATGCCTAACGTCCCGGCAACCAAGTTGAAACCTTTCACGACGCCGTGAGGGCCGTCCCGCCGGCGTCGTCGAGGAGCCCCCATGACCCACCCGTCCACCACGGGTCCGGCCCCGGTTCTGGCGCTCAGGGACGTCTCGAAGTCCTTCGGCGCGGTCCGCGCCCTGCGGGACGTCTCCCTGGAGCTGTTCCCCGGGGAGGTACACGCCCTCGCCGGGGAGAACGGCGCGGGCAAGTCGACCCTGATCAAGGCGCTCGCCGGAGTACACCGGCCGGACGCCGGCCAGGTGCTGCTCGACGGTGCGCCCGTCGTCTTCCACGGCCCCGGCGACGCCCGCGACGCCGGCATCGCCGTGATCTACCAGGAGCCGACCCTCTTCCCCGACCTGTCGATCGCCGAGAACATCTTCATGGGCCGCCGGCCCAGGCGTGCCCTCGGCCGGATCGATCACAAGGCCACGCACGCCGCGACGCTGGCCCTGATGCAGCGGCTCGGCGTCGAACTCGACCCAGACCGCCCCGCGCGCGGCCTGTCCATCGCCGACCAGCAGATCGTCGAGATCGCCAAGGCGCTCTCCTTCGACGCCCGCGTCCTGATCATGGACGAGCCGACCGCCGCCCTCACCGGCAGCGAGGTCGCCCGTCTCTTCGGAGTCGTCCGCACCCTGCGCGAACAGGGCGCCGCCGTCCTGTTCATCTCGCACCGGCTGGAGGAGATCTTCCAGATCTGCCAGCGGGTCACGACCCTGCGCGACGGCGCCTGGATCGCGAGCGAACCGATCGAGGGCATGACCGAGGACGACCTCGTGCGCCGCATGGTCGGCCGCGATCTGGACGAGCTGTACCCCAAGCAGGACGTGAAGCCGGGCGAAGTCGCGCTCAGTGTGCGCCGGCTGACCCGTGAGGGCGTCTTCACCGACGTCTCCTTCGATGTCCGGCGCGGAGAGATCGTCGGCCTCGCCGGGCTCGTCGGCGCGGGCCGTACCGAGGTCGCGCGGGCCGTGTTCGGCATCGACCGCTGGGACGCCGGCGAGGTGTCCGTCGGCGGCAAGGCGCTCACCAACGGCGCCCCCTCCACCGCCATGGCCTCCGGCCTCGCCCTGGTCCCCGAGGACCGGCGCGCCCAGGGCCTGGTGATGGACATGTCCATCGAGCGCAACATCGGCCTGACCGGGCTTCGTACGACGGTCAGGGCGGGCTTCATGGACCGCGGCGCCGAACGCAGCCGCTCCCTCGACTGGGCCGTCAAGCTCCAGGTCAAGTACGCCCGCATCGCCGACACCGTGTCGACCCTGTCCGGCGGCAACCAGCAGAAGGTCGTCCTCGCCAAGTGGCTCGCCACCGGCCCCAAGGTGCTCATCGTGGACGAACCCACCCGGGGCATCGACGTCGGCACCAAGGCCGAGGTGCACCGGCTGCTCAGTGAGCTGGCCGCCGACGGGGTCGCCGTCCTGATGATCTCCTCCGATCTGCCCGAGATCCTCGGCATGGCCGACCGCGTCCTCGTGATGCACGAGGGCCGCCTCACCGCCGAGATCCCGCGCTCCGAAGCCACCGAGGAAACCGTGATGGCCGCAGCCACCGGGAGGGCCGCCGCATGACGGTGACCACTCCCCAAGAGGCCCCCGTGACCGACGTACCCAAGTCCAGCGGCACCCGCCTGGTCGACCGCGTCTTCAAGATGCGCGAACTCGCCATCCTGGCCGTCTTCGTGGTGATGATCGTCGTCACCCAGCTGGGCAACAGCGAGTTCCTCACCGAGCAGGGCATCAAGGACCTGCTCCTGAACGCGACGATCCTCGTCCTGGTCGCCACCGGCCAGTCCCTCGTGGTGATCACCAGGAACGTCGACCTGTCGGTCGGCTCCACGCTGGGCATCAGCGCCTTCGCCGCCGGAACCTACCTCCAGGGCGGCGGGAACCCGGTCGTCGCCGTGCTCCTGGCGGTCCTGCTGGGCATCGGCTTCGGACTGCTCAACGGCCTGCTCGTCAGCCTCGGGCAGGTGCCCGCACTCGTCGTCACCCTGGGCACCCTCTACATCATCCGCGGCATCGACTCCATCTGGGTCGGCTCCCGCCAGATCACCGCGGCCGACCTCCCGGACGGCTTCGTCGACTTCGGCTCCGGCGGCATCTCCGCCGTGCCGTGGCTGGCGCTGATCGCCCTCGCCGTGCTGGTGGCCACCGCCTACTACCTCAAGCACTACGGCAGCGGCCGCGAGCTGTACGCCCTCGGCTCCAACCCCGAGGCCGCCCGGCTCGCCGGCATCCCGGTGCGCAAACGGATCCTCGCCGCGTACACCTTCTGCGGTGCGCTGGCCGGTCTCGCGGGCGCCCTGTACCTGGCCCGGTTCGGCAACGTCGACTCCGGCACCGGCAACGGCTACGAACTCACCGTCGTCAGCGCGGTCGTGGTCGGCGGCGTCGTCTTCACCGGCGGCTCCGGCAGCGTCTACGGCGCCGCGCTCGGCGCGCTGCTGCTGACCTCCATCAACAGCGTGCTGCCCGCCCTCGGCGTCAGCTCCGTCTGGGTGCTCGCCATCAACGGCATCCTGCTCATCCTCGCCATCGCGGTCGACCGGATCGTCGCGCTGCGGGTGGCCACCGCCCTGAAGAAGAGGAACGCCCGCCATGGCTGACTTCTCGCTCGCGCGCGCCGTTCGCTGGGACACGGTGGTCGGCGCCCTCCTCGTGGTCGTGCTCCTGCTGTCCTTCACCACGGTCGACGGTTTCGGGAACGCCCTCAACCTGTCGTTCCTGATCGGAAACACCCTCCCGATCGCCTTGATCGCCCTGCCGATGACGCTCCTGGTCGTCTCGGGCGAGATCGATCTCTCGGTGGCCTCCACCGCCGGTCTCTCGGGCGCGGTGATGGGCGCCCTGTGGAACCAGGGCATGGCGATCGAGACGATCATCCCGGTCTGTCTGCTGCTCGGTGTGGTGTGCGGGCTCATCAACGGTCTGCTGGTGACCAGGCTGGGACTGCCCTCCCTCGCCGTCACCATCGGCACCCTCGCCGCCTACCGGGGCATCGCGCAGATCGTCCTCGGGTCCGACGCGGTGACCGACTTCCCCACCCAGTACCTGGACTTCGCGGCCGGACGCCTCGGCGACACGTTCATCCCGTACGCCTTCCTGCCCTTCCTGGTGCTGCTCGCCATCGCCGTGGTCGCGCTGCACGCCACGCCGTTCGGGCGGTCGTTGTTCGCCATCGGCGCGAGCGAGGAGGCGGCGCGGTTCGCCGGGATCCGGGTCAAGCGGCAGAAGCTGATCCTGTTCACGGTGACGGGGCTGATGGCTTCGCTCACCGGGATCTTCTGGGCGCTGCATTACGCCAGCGCTCGCTATGACAACGCCACCGGGCTCGAACTGTCGGTCGTGGCCGCCGTGTTGCTCGGTGGGATCGACTTCGACGGCGGCAAGGGCACGTTGGGTGGTGCCATCGCCGGGGTGTTCCTGCTGGGGGCGTTGCAGAACGTGATGAGCCTCCAGGATGTTTCCGCCCAGTCGCAGATCGTCGTCACCGGTGTGTTGCTCGTTCTTTCCGTCCTCGGGCCGCGGGTGGCTCGGCAGATCGCCGTCGTGCGTGCTCAATCGTCCGGCTAGAGGCCGTGTGTGGCTGGTCGCGCTCACGCGGCGGAGCCGCAAATCGACACAGCCCCGCGCCCCTAGGGGCATCCACTCACCTCCGTTCAAAGGAACCGTCATGCGCAAGTCATCCCTCCGCCGTGCCTCCGCCGGCCTCGCCGCCGCGACATCCCTCGCTCTCGCCCTCACCGCCTGCGGCGGCACCACCAAGGAGGACGTCAAGGACGACGGGGCCTCGGCCGCGACCGCCGGCAAGGCCGACCCGAACGCCGAGCTGAAGAAGGGGCTGACCGTCGGCTTCCTGCCCAAGCAGGTCAACAACCCCTACTTCACCTCCGCCGACAAGGGCGGCGAGGCGGCCCTGAAGGAGCTGGGCTCCAGCTACAAGGAGGTCGGCCCGTCCAGCGCCACCGACACCGCCGGGCAGGTGTCGTACGTCAACACGCTCACCCAGCAGCAGGTCGACGCGATGGCCGTGTCCGCGCAGGACCCGGGTGCGCTGTGCACCGCGCTGAAGCAGGCCATGAAGAACGGCATCAAGGTCGTCACCTACGACTCCGACACCACCGCCGGTTGTCGCAACGCCTTCGTCTCGCAGGCCTCCGCCGAGGACCTCGGCCGCACCGAGGTGCAGCTGCTCGCCGAGCAGATCGGCTACAAGGGCGAGATCGCGATCCTGTCCGCGGCGCAGACCGCGACGAACCAGAACATCTGGATCGACTTCATGAAGCAGGAGCTCAAGGACCCCAAGTACAAGGACGTCAAGCTGGTCAAGGTCGCCTACGGCGACGACGACGCCCAGAAGTCCTTCCAGCAGACCCAGGGCCTGCTCCAGGAGTACCCGAACCTGAAGGGGATCATCTCCCCGACCACGGTCGGCATCAAGGCCGCCGCCCAGTACCTGTCGGGCTCCAAGTACAAGGGCAAGGTCAAGCTGACCGGCCTCGGCACCCCCAACGACATGCGCAAGTACGTCAAGAACGGCACCGTCGAGGCGTTCGAGCTGTGGGATCCGGCCAAGCTCGGCGACCTGGCCGCCCGCGCCGCCGTCGCCCTGGTCTCCGGGCAGATCACCGGCAAGGAGGGCGAGACCTTCAAGGCCGGCGACACCACGTACACCATCGGCAAGGACGGCGTGATCAGCCTCGGCAAGCCGACCGTCTTCGACGCCAAGAACATCGACCAGTTCAACTTCTGAGTCTGGAACGGTACTTCATGCAGCGCGTCTGTTTTCTGCTCAAGGTCCGTCAGGACAAGCTCGCCGAGTACCGCGAACGCCACGCCGCCGTGTGGCCGGAGATGCTCGAAGCACTCTCGGCCACTGGCTGGCACAACTACTCGCTCTTCCTGCGCGACGACGGCCTCCTCGTCGGCTACCTGGAGACCGAGGACTTCGAGGCCGCCAAGGCCGGTATGGAGGCCACCGAAGTCAACGCCCGTTGGCAGGCCGAGATGGGCGAGTTCTTCGAGGCCCTCGACGGCGCCCGCCCCGACGAGGCCATGAAGCCGCTCACCGAAGTGTTCCACCTCGCCTGAACCACCCTCCTCAGGAGCCGTATCCATGAAGAGACGCACCCTCCTGGGCGCCGCACTCGCCGGAGCCGTCATGACCCCCGCCCTCGCCTCCGGCACCGCCCGTGCCGCCGACCCCGGCCCGTCCCTCACCCTGACCGGCACGACCACGCTCGACACGCAGGCCATCTTCTTCGTGTCGTACGACGGCCTGGTCAACAACAACGCCTTCCAGAAGAACGGCCTGCTGACCTACAAGGGCTACCAGTACGCCGTCTGGTACACCGCCGACCGCAACGCCGTCGTGGCCCGCCGGGCCCTCGGCGCCAGCACCTGGTCCACGGTGAAGGTCGGCCACACCCTGCGCTACAACGACTCCCACAACGTGATCTCGATGGGAATCTCCAAGGTCGACGGGCGCCTCCACCTCAACATGGACTCGCACAGCGACGGCTTCACCTACGTCAAGTCGGTTGCGGGGCTCGTCGACAACCCGGCCGGTCTGAGCTGGACCGCGAGCCGCTTCGGCGCACCACAGTCCACCCTGGACGGCCTCGCCCTCACCTCGCAGTTCACCTACCCGCAGTTCGTCTCCACCCCCGACGGAAAGCTCCAGCTCAGCTACCGCGTCGCCGTCTCCGGCAACGGGCGCAACGCCCTCGCCGAATACGACGGTTCGACCTGGACCGACCTGGGGGAGTGGAGCAGCTCCACCGGCACCTACACCAGCGAGCACGGCTCCTCGACCGCCCGCAACATGTACCTGCACGGCATCGACTACGACAAGAACGGCCGACTGCACTCCTTCTTCACCTGGCGCGAGCAGAACGGCGCCGTGATGTGCAACGGCGGCGGCATCACCAACCACGACACCGGCTACGTCTACTCCGACGACCGCGGTCGCACCTGGCGCAACAACGCCGGCACCGTCGTCGGCACCACCGGCGGCTCCGACAAGGTCGCCGTCACCGACAGCGGCCTGGTGATCGACGCGCTCAACCCGGACCACTCCCTGATGAACCAGGAGAGTCAGTTCACCGACTCCGCCGGCCGACCGCACGCGATCATCAGCTACGTCCCCGGCCGGTTCGGGCAGTGCACCACCAACTACGTCGCCGACCGCACCGCGAACGGCCGCGCCTTCCATCTCCGCAAGAACTCCTCGGGCGCCTGGCAGAAGACCGAGATCCCGGTCCCGCTCAACTCCAGCCAGCGCACCAAGCTGATCCTGGACAAGTACGACAACGCGTACGCGATCTTCCCGTTCTGCCGGATAGCCGGAGCGTCCAAGGCCTCCGGGTACACGGACTGGTCGGTCCTGTACGACGGCGTCACGGCCGGGCTGAACGCGTTCGGTGAGGTCGTCATCGACGAGACACGCGTCGCTCAGGACAACTTCCTGTCGATCATGTACCAGGAGAAGTCCACCGGTACGACGCCCTCGGCGCTGCGTAACCTCAACTTCCGGCTGCCTGCCTGATCGCAGTCGTTGTGGGCGGCTTGACGGTAATGTGAAGGCCTTCCCGCCGCCCCACGTCTCAACCGTCTCCCTGGAGGTCCCTGCCCGATGGCCCAGTCGGTGGGTATCAAGGATGTCGCTCGCGCCGCCGGAGTCTCCGTCGGTACGGTCTCGAACGTCATCAACCGTCCTGACACGGTCGCGACCGAGACCCGGGCGCGGGTGCAGTCCGCGATAGACCGGCTGGGCTATGTCCGCAGCGAGTCCGCCCGCCAGCTGCGCGCGGGCCGCAGCCGGATCATGGGCCTGCTCGTCCTCGACATGGGCAACCCCTTCTTCGTCGACGTGGCGCGCGGCGCCGAGCGCACCGCACGCGACGCCGGGCTCGGCGTGATGGTCTGCAACAGCGCGCAGAGCCCCAGCGAGGAGGCCGACTACCTCTCCCTCTTCGCCGAACAGCGGGTACGCGGCGTGCTGCTCACCCCCGCCGACGCCACCGGCCGCAACATCGAGACGTTCCGGCGGCACAACATCCCCTTCGTCCTGGTCGACCGGGTCGCCGAGGGCACCACCGAGTGCTCGGTCTCCGTGGACGACGTCGCGGGCGGCGCGCTGGCCGTGCGGCACCTGGTCGACGCCGGGCACCGCTCCATCGCCTACGTCAGCGGCCCGCCCGGCCTCAACCAGGTCCGCGACCGCCGCACCGGCGCCCTGAACGCGCTGAAGGAGGCCGGTCTCGGCCCCGACTCCCTGCGCGAGCTGCCCACCGAACGGCTCGACGTCGCCGCGGGCCGCGACGCCGGCGCCCGCCTGCTCGGCCTCGCCGAGCGCCCCACCGCCGTCTTCTGCGCCAACGACCTGCTCGCCCTCGGCGTCCTCCAGGCCATGTACGCCGCAGGTGTCGGCGTCCCCGACGACCTCGCGATCGTCGGCTACGACGACATCGAGTTCGCGGCCGCGGCGGCCGTCCCCCTCACCTCCGTACGGCAGCCGGCCGTCACCATGGGCACCCTCGCGGCGGAGATGCTGCTGGAGGAGACGGAGGAGGAGACCGGGACGCGGCGGCACGAGCACCGGCGTGTCGTCCTCCAGCCGGAGCTGGTGGTGCGCCGGTCCAGTCTCTCGGCCCGCTGATCCGCCATTCAGTACGATTTCATGATCCCGGGGCTCGGTCGGCGGACGAACATGTGCTGAACTGGGACGCGGCCAGAAAACCCTGCGTCCCGGGAGCCCTGTTGACCGTCAGCTACCGCCAGCCCGGCGTCGTCCTCACCGACCGCCACTTCACCGTGCCCCTCGACCACGACACCCCGACGGGGGAGACGATCGAGCTCTACGCCCGTGAGGTCGTCGCGAGCGACAAGGCGCACCAGGACCTGCCCTGGCTGGTCTACCTCCAGGGCGGCCCCGGTTTCGGCGCGAACCGCTTCGTCGGCCGGGGCGCCTGGCTGGCCCGTGCGCTGAAGGAGTACCGCGTCCTGCTCCTCGACCAGCGCGGCACCGGCCATTCCACGCCCGCCAACCGGCAGACGCTCCCGCTGCGCGGCGGCCCAGCCGCCCAGGCCGACTACCTCACGCACTTCCGCGCCGACGCGATCGTCCGCGACTGCGAGGCGATCCGCCGCCAGGTGACCGGCGGCGCCCCCTGGACCGTCCTCGGCCAGAGCTTCGGCGGCTTCTGCACGGTCAACTACCTCTCCACCGCCCCCGAGGGACTGACCGCCGCCGTCATCACCGGCGGCCTGCCCTCGCTCGACGCCCACGCCGACGACGTCTACCGTGCAGCCTTCCCGCGCATCGAGCGCAAGGTCGCCGCGCACTACGCCCGCTACCCGCAGGACGTCGAGCGCGCCCGCCGGATCGCCGACCACCTCCTCGCGCACGACGTGGTCCTGCCGAACGGCTACCGCCTCACCGCCGAGGCCTTCCAGTCCCTCGGCATCGTCCTCGGCGGCAGCGAGGGCAGCCACCGCCTGCACTACCTCCTGGAGAACGCCTTCGTCCGCACCCCGCAGGGCCCGGCCCTCTCGGACGCCTTCCAGGAGGAGGCCCAGGGCCTGCTGTCGTACGCGGGCCACCCGCTGTACGCCCTCGTCCACGAGGCGATCTACGGCCAGGACACCCGCCCCACCGCCTGGTCCGCCGAGCGGGTGCGCGCCGAGTTCCCGCAGTTCGACGCGGCCAAGACGCTCGCGGGCGACGGACCGCTGCTGTTCACCGGCGAGACCATCCACCCCTGGATGTTCGACAGCGACCCGGCCCTGCGCCCGCTGCGCGAGACCGCCGACCTCCTCGCCGCCCGCACCGACTGGACGCCCCTGTACGACTCCGCGCGCCTCGCCGCCAACGAGGTGCCGGTCGCGGCGGCCGTCTACCACGACGACATGTACGTCGACACCGCCCACTCCCTCGCCACCGCCCGCGCCATCCGCGGTCTGCGGACCTGGGTCACGGACGAGTTCGAGCACGACGGCGTACGGGCCGGCGGCCCCCGCGTCCTGGACCGGCTGCTCGCGCTCACCCGTGACGAAGCGTGATGTCAGGGTCACGGGTTAGGGTGCGGACATGACCGAGCCGACGACCACTCAGCTGAAGCCCATGCCCGACGACTGGCGGCGCGCACTCGCCGTCGTCGCGCACCCGGACGACCTTGAGTACGGCTGCTCGGCGGCGATCGCCGGCTGGACGGACGGAGGCCGTGAGGTCGCCTACGTCCTGGTGTCCCGCGGCGAGGCGGGCATAGACACCCTGGAGCCCGCGAAGTGCGGCCCGCTCAGGGAGCGCGAGCAGCGGGCCAGCGCCGCTGTCGTAGGCGTGAGCGCGGTGGAGTTCCTCGACCACCAGGACGGCGTGATCGAGTACGGCACCGCCCTGCGCCGCGACATCGCCGCCGCGATCCGCCGGCACCGGCCCGAGCTGGTGATCACGCTCAACCACCGGGACACCTGGGGCGGCGTCGCCTGGAACACGCCGGACCATGTGGCGGTCGGCCGGGCCACGCTGGACGCGGCCGGTGACGCGGGCAACCGCTGGATCTTCCCGGAGCTGGCCGCACAGGGCCTGGAGCCGTGGAACGGCGTCCGCTGGGTCGCGGTCGCCGGTTCCAGCACGCCCACGCACGCGGTGGACGCGACGGCCGGTCTGGAGCGCGGGGTGCGTTCGCTGCTCGAACACCGCACCTACATCGAGGTGTTGACCGACGAGGACCCGGAGACATACGCCCGCCGTTTCCTCACCGGGAACGCGCAGGCGACGGGGGAGCGGTTCGGCGGGAAGCCGGCCGTGGCGTTCGAGCTGTTCAGCCGGTAGCGCCGACCGGCTGACGGAAGAGACGGGGTGACGGGGGAGACGTGGGAGACGTGAACGACACGGAACTGCTGGCGGGCCGCTTCGAGGAGCACCGCGGCCATCTCAAGGCGGTCGCCTACCGCATGCTCGGCTCGCTGTCCGAGGCCGAGGACGCCGTCCAGGAGGCCTGGCTGAAGCTGAGCCGCAGCGACGCGGACGGGATCGAGAACCTCGGCGGCTGGCTGACCACCGTGGTCGGCCGGGTCTGTCTGGACATGCTGCGCTCACGCACCCGGCGCCATGAGGAGCCGCTGGACGACACCTTCGTCCCGGACCCCGTGCTCCGGCCGCTGTCGCAGATCGACCCGGAGCAGGAAGTGCTCCAGGCCGACTCGGTGGGCCTGGCCCTGCTGGTCGTGCTGGAGACGCTGGAGCCCGCCGAGCGGATCGCGTTCGTGCTGCACGACATGTTCGCGGTGCCCTTCGACGACATCGCGCCGATCGTGGAACGCACCTCGGCCACGACCCGCCAGCTGGCCAGCCGGGCCCGGCGCCGGGTGCGGGGCGCCACGCCCTCGGCCGAGCCCGACCTCGGCAGACAGCGGCAGGTCCTGGACGCCTTCATGGCGGCCTCCCGCGCGGGGGACTTCGAGGCGCTGCTCGCGGTCCTCGACCCCGAGGTCGTGCTGCGCGCCGACTCCGGGCCGCTGGCCCGCGGTGTCGCGGCGTCGAAGGTGGTGCGCGGCGCCAAGCCGGTGGCCGAACAGGCGCTGCTGTTCAGGCAGTTCGCGCGGCACACGCAGTTCGCGCTCGTCCTCGTCAACGGCACGATCGGGATCCTCAACGCCCCGGAGGGCAAGCCGCAGTCGGTCATGGCCGTCACCATCGCCGACGGCCGCATCACGGAGATGTACATCCTGGCCGACCCCGAGCGCCTCGGACGCCTGGACCTGACCGGCCTGGCCGCCTGACGTCTCAGGCGGCCACCGCCAGCACGCCGACCGTTCGGTGCGGGCTCACCACCCGCCCGTCCGGGAGGAGTTCACCGGTGTCGTCGAAGACGATGGTGCCGTTGCACAGCAGGCTCCAGCCCTGTTCGGGGTGGGCCGACACGATCAGAGCGGTGTGGTGTTCCGGGCTGTCGGCGGTGGGGCAGGCGGGCTGGTGGCTGCACATGACGGCTCTCCTCGGGTTCGTTGCGGGGCGATGCTCCTGTTTCCGTCGGCTCGTATCTCTGTAGTAGCCGAGCTTGTTTTCCGTTGTATGAGAGGCCCCCCACAGCGGCGGAAACCTATCGGTGAGGTTTTGTTCCGCGGCGGACATTAGGCTTGAGGGCATGCAAGATCATCCCGTCGGCCCGACTGACCTGACCGACCTGCGCGGAGACTGCGCGAACTGCTTCGGGCTGTGCTGTGTCGCGCTGCCCTTCACCGCCTCGGCGGACTTCGCGCTGGACAAGGACGCCGGGACGCCCTGCCGCAACCTCCAGGACGACCACCGCTGCGGCATCCACGCCAGGCTGCGGCAGAGCGGCTTCAGCGGCTGCACGGTCTACGACTGCTTCGGCGCCGGACAGAAGGTCTCGCAGGTCACCTTCGCCGGGAAGGACTGGCGCACCGCCTCCCGCGAGCACGCCCGGCGGATGTTCGACGTCTTCCCGGTCGTCCGCCAGCTCCAGGAGCTGCTCTGGTACCTGACCGAGGCGCTCACCCTGCCCGCCGCCCGTCCCCTGCACGCCGAGCTGCGCAAGATCCGGGAGACGACCGAGGAGCTCACCCGCGGGACCCCGGAGGCACTCGCCGCGCTGGACGTCGCCGCCCACCGGCAGGAGGTCAACGTCCTGCTGCTGAAGACCAGCGAGCTGGCGCGGGCGGGTGTACGGGGCCGCAAGAAGAACCGCCGGGGCGCCGACCTGATGGGCGCCCGTCTCAAGGGCGCCGACCTGCGCGGCGCGAACCTGCGCGGTGCCTACCTGATCGCCGCCGACCTGACCGGCGCCGACCTGCGCGGCGCGGACCTCATCGGCGCCGACCTGCGCGACACCGACCTCACGGACGCCGATCTGACGGACGCCTTCTTCCTGACCCAGCCCCAGCTGAACGCGGCCCGCGGCAGCGCGGGCACCCGGCTGCCCGGCTCAGTCGCCCGCCCGGTGCACTGGACAGCGCAGTTCTGACGGCACGCCCTCGTCCGCCTGGGGCGGGACACCTGCCGGGTCCGTCGGCGTCGGCGCCCGCCGCTCCAGCCGCAGCCGCAACCCCTCCGGCATCAGCGTCAGCCGCTCGGTCACCCGCAGCCGATAGGCCGGGTCGCTCCTGAACTCGTACCGGCGCAGCAGCAGCCCGAGTACCAGCGTGGCCTCGTGCAGCGCGAACTGGCGCCCGATGCACGCCCGCGCCCCCGTCCCGAACGGCTTGAAGGTGTGCGGCGGACGGGTGCGTACGGCACCGGGTTCGAAGCGGTCCGGATCGAACCGCTCGGCGTCCGCGCCCCACACCTCGGGATCGCGGTGCAGCATCGCCGTGAGCACCAGCGCCCAGCCGCCCCGCCGCATCGGATGCTCCCCGCCGAGCACGGTGTCCTCGCGGGCCTCCCGGGCGAAGGCGGGCGCCGTCGGCCACAGCCGCAGCGACTCGTCGAGGATCCGGCGCACATACCGCAGCCTCGCCACCTGGTCGTAGGCGGGCACCGCCGCATCGCCCCAGACCCGGTCCACCTCGGCGCGCGCCCGGGCCGCGACCTCGGGGTGCCGGGAGAGGTAGTGCAGGGCGAAGGAGAGCGCACCCGAGGTGGTCTCGTGGCCGGCCACCAGGAAGGTGATCACCTGCCGGCGGACGTTCTGCGCGGACAACCGCTCGCCCGTTTCGGGATGCGAGGTCTCCAGCATGCGGTCCAGCAGGTCCCCGTCGCCGGGCCCGTCCGCCGTACGGGCGCGGACCAGGTCGTCGACCGTGCGGTTGAGGTAGGCGATGTCGGCCTGGTGGCGGCGCGCGGCACGTCGTAGCAGGGCCGGTGCCGGTACGGAGTTGAGGCGCTGGGCGTAGGTGAGCGTGCCGACCATCGCCGTCACGAAGGGATGCGGGCGGGCGCGCTCGAAGGAGCCGAAGTCGTGTCCGAAGCCGGTGCGGGCGATGGTCTCCAGGGTCAGCTTGGTCATGTCGCCGGGCACGTCCACCGACCGGCCCGCCGCCAGCGCGCGGTCCCAGTGGGCCATGAGCCGGTCGGCCACGGCCAGCATCATCGGGTGGTAGCCCGCCATCGCCTCCCGGCTGAACCCGGGGGCGAGGACGTCGTGCGCCAACTGCCAGTTCGGCTCGTGGTTGTACGCCGTGAACAGGCCGTCCCCGGCGACCGGCCGCAGATTGGCGACGCCGAGCCCGACATGCTTGGCGAAGCGCGACTCGTCCGCCATGTCGGCCGCGAGTTCGGCGCCCCACACGAACACGAACTCCCGGTTGAACGCCCGGCGCCGGAAGATCGGCCCCAGCTCGCGGGCGAAACGCAGGGAGTCCTGGAGCGGCGTACGCCTGCTCGCGCCCAGCACATCGCCGAGCAGCGGGAGCCGGTGCGGGGGATGGGGTATCCGGAACAGCTCCGGCCAGCCCTGCTCGGCGCTGCGGAACCCCTTCGGAAGTCCGGTCCCGGTCGTCGTCTCCGCCATGACGCGATCTCCCTTGATCCAGCGGCAGGTCGAGCTAGTTGTACATGGGTTCAATAACGCGGTCAGTCTGGTCCCGCTGTTGAATCCACGTCAAGTAAAGTGCGGACATGGCCGCGAAACAGGGTGGGCGCACACGCCGCCGGCTCAGCACCGAGGAGCGTCGTGAGCAGCTTCTCGCGGTCGGGGCGCGGCTGTTCTCGGAGAGTCCGTACGACGACGTGTGGATCGAGCAGGTCGCGGAGATCGCCGGTGTCTCGCGCGGGCTGCTCTACCACTACTTCCCGACCAAGCGGGACTTCTTCGCGGCCGTCGTCGAGCGGGAGAGCGAGCGCATGCTGCGGATGACGGCCGCCGTGCCCGGGGTCCCGGTGCGCGAGCAGCTCCCCGCCGGCCTCGACACGTTCCTGGAGTACGTCCAGGACCACGCCCACGGCTACCGGGCCTTCCATCGTGCCGACGCGGCCGGTGACCAGGCCGTGCGCAAGGTCTACCAACGCGCCCTGGCCGCACAGGAGAAGCAGATCCTGGCGGCGATGGCGGCGGATCCCGAGTTCGGCCCCGTCTTCGAGGGGCGCCCCGATGTCCGGATCGCCGTACGCGGCTGGCTGGCGTTCACCACGGCCGTGTGCCTGGAGTGGCTGAGGGGTTCGGAGCTCTCCCGTGAGCAGGTGCGCGACCTGTGCGCCCGTGCGCTGCTGGGCGTCATCGCGCCCTGAGTGCCCCGTACTCCTGCAAAGAGATCACGCCGGATCGGCGTGGCCGGTTGGCGTGCGGCCCGATCTTCGATAGGTTAGGCAAGCCTTACCTAAGGAGGAATGGATGGGTGACAGCCAAACCTGGGCGGCCGCGCCGTCCGCGGCGGAACGGGCCCGGTCCGTGCTCGCCGCCGCGTGGTCCGTGGCGGTGACCGCGGAGGGCTGCCGCGAGGAACTCGTCGGTGCGCACAGTGTGACCGAGGACGGCCGCGTCCTGCTGGACGTGCCGGAGGACAGTGTGCTCGTCACGGCGGCGATCTGCGCGCCCCGCGGGGAGCCGTCCGCCGTCCTGGAGTTCGCCGACGTCGCCCCCGTGCCCGTACGCAAACGTATCCGCACACGGCTGTGGCTGTCCGGCTGGTTCGCCCCCGAGGAGGGCAGACTGGCCTTCCAGGCCACGCGCGCGGTGCTGCGGCAGCAGTCCGGCGCGGTGGTCGTCGACCTCGACGAGTTCGCCGTGGCCGAGCCCGACCCGCTGGCCACCGCCGAGGCCCAGTTGCTGACCCACCTCGCCGACTGTCACCCGGACGCCGTCGAGCGGCTCACCCGCCTGGTCGACTCCGACAGCCTGCACGGCGCCGTCCGCGTCCAGCCTCTCGCCGTCGACCGGCACGGACTGACGCTGCGCATCGAGCGCACCCGCGCACAGGCCGACGTACGGCTGGCGTTCCACCGGCCCGCCGACGACGTCGGGCAGCTCACCGAGCGCATGCACATCCTGCTCGCCCAGGCCAGCGCCGCGTCCTGCCCGCGCGCCCTACAGCGGCAGCGCACAGACGGCGACGGGTGACGCGAACGGCTTGTCCGCGAGCCGCAGTTCACCGCTGTCCTCGGCGACGTGGAAGACGCTGACGGTGCTCGACCGCTGGTTCGCGGCGAACAGCAGCGTCCCGTCCGGCGAGAGGGCGATCTGCCGCGGGAAGTCCCCGGACACCGGCACCGTGCCGAGCAGCCTGAGCCGGGCGCCGTCCGACTCGACGGCGTAGCGCGCGAGGCTGTTGTGGCCCCGGTTGGCGAGATAGGCGTAGCGGCCGTTCGGCGTCACCACGAGCTGCGCCGGATAGCTGGTGCCGGAGCCCGTGCCCGTCTCCTGCTCGGCGCCGACGGTCAGCCGGCCCGAGTCGGCGTCGTACGTGCAGACCGCGACGGTGTTGTCGACCTCGTTGGCCAGATACGCGTACCGGCCGCCCGGGTGGAACGTGAGGTGACGCGGCCCCGCACCCGGCTCGGTCCGGGCCTGAGCGACCTCCGTGAGCGTGCCCGCCTTCTGGTCGAGGCGGTAGGTGTACACGGTGTCCGTGCCCAGGTCGACGGCGAGTACATGGCGGCCGTCGGGGCTGGTGATGAACTGGTGGGCGTGCGGGCCCTCCTGGCCCGGACCGGGCGCCGGGCTGGAGTGCGTGACCAGGTCGGTGCGCTCACCGAGCGCGCCCGAGGCGTCGACCGGATGCACGGCGACGCTGCCCGTGCCGTAGTTGGCGCTCAGCAGCCAGCGTCCGCTCGGATGCACCGACAGATGACAGGGCGCCGCCCCGCCGGTGCTCCGGCTCCCCAGGATCTCGCGGTCGGCGAGGCGGACGGCGGTCACGGCGCCGTCCTCGCGCTCGTCGACCGCGTACAGCGTCCGGCGGTTCGGGTGCAGCGCCAGATACGACGGGTCGCCGACACCCTTGATCGTTCCGGTGCCGGTGATACGGCCCGTGACCGGGTCGTACGTGGCGAGGCCGATGCCCTGGCCGCCGCCCTCGACGGAGGTGTAGGTGCCGAGGTAGAGCGGGCGCGGGCCGGACGGCTCACGGCTCTCGGTCTGGGCGCTCGGGCGGGTCCCGGGGCTGTTCGTCCCGGAGGTCGCCGCGTCGGCCGCGTCCGGTGTGTCCGCGGGGGCGGGCGCGTCGTCGCACGCCGTGGCCGCCGGGAGTGTCACACCGGCGGCCGATCCCGCGAGGGTGCCGACGAATCGGCGCCTGCTCAGCCCACCACTGCCCATGTCCACACCTCAGGTCGTCGGTCGTCGTGGTCGCGACAGCCACCTTGGCGTGGATCACCCGCCGAGCGCAAGAAGGGCAACGGGCGTTGCATTGTGTGCAATGGCGTGCAGTCGCCTACCAGTCGCCGTCCTCCACCGGCTTGCCCTGGGCGTCCTTGAGCGGCAGCACCTGGCCCGGCGTCGGCGCCTGCCAGGGCTCGTGGTCGTCGCCGAGCCAGTCGCCGACCGGCTTCACCGCCTCCAGGGTGTCGGTGGGGGCGAGATCCTCTGCGTCCTCGTCGTAGTAGTCGAACCAGGGCAGCCCCGCGCGTGTGTACGCCGCCCGGTCCACCGGCGACGGCGGGGGAGCCTCGCCGGTGATGCGGCGCCACTCGGGCGGCGTCACCAGATGGACGAAGACCCGGCCGCGGGGGCGGTCCTCCCAGTCCGAGAGCGGCCGGTCGTCCTCGTAGACCTCCTGGCGCATCGAGCCGCCGACCCCCAGCCCCATCGCCGCGGGGGGCCCGCCCCCCCCCCCCCCCCGAGCCCCCCCGGGGGCCCGGACCCCCCCCCCGGGGGCCCGGGGCCCCCAGGGGCGCGCGGGGCCCCAG
>NZ_JBHYJA010000022.1:85567-121718 GCF_042740355.1 Streptomyces sp. NPDC059010 | reverse complement strand
GAGCGGGCGGGCGGTGAGAACGGGGGATAGGTGTCGACCCCGCCGAGCTCGACGGGCGCCCCGGGCCCCGCCGCCCCCCCCGCGGGCGCCGGAACCGCGCCCTGGGGGCCCGGTGCCGCCATGGGCAGCGCGGCGCCGTAGCCACCGAACTGCGGCCTCGCCCGCGACAGCTCCGCCCGGCGCCGCTCCTCCTCGCGCCACTCGGCCAGCCGGGGCTCCTTCAGTGCGAAGGACTGCAGCTGTACGCCGCCCCAGACCTCCTCGCCGGTGACCTGGCCCTCGACGGTCGCGCCCAGTCCCAGCGGCACCGCCACGAACTGGCGGACCGTGCCCTTGCCGGAGTTGATCCCGTCCAGCCAGGGCTGGCGGGGGAGTACCAGGTAGTTCTGCGGCTTGCGGGACAGCCGGTCGCTCCACGGCTTCCCCGAGACCGCGCACACCTTGCCCACGCCGACCTGGAGGGCCGCCGGTTCGGTGGTGCCGCCGAAACTGAGCCACATCGCCTCGCGCAGATAGACCGGCAGCATCACACCGCCCCGCGCCCTCCACGCCTCGGGAACCGTGTCCGGGTAGTCCGCCACCCGCCGGACCGGGAACTCGCCGAGCCCCGGCGGCAGCGGATGCGTGCCCTTCTCCGGCAGCCGCAGCGTCCGGATGAACCGCACCGCCACACCGCCCGGCAACCGCAGCGTGTCTCCGTCGATCCGTACGGTCGTGTCGGTCATCGGCCCGCTCCTCGCGTCAGGCGCCGACCCCGTCCCGGCGCTCCCTAACGAGAACGTCCGCCCATCCCGGTACGGTTCCGCCACAGCTGCTCCTGTACGCCCATGCGCTCCCGCAGCCGGGTCAGCCGGGGCATCCGTGAGCGCTGCTCCTGCGAGACACGGTCCAGTTCCTCCAGCAGGCGCCGCGAGCGGTGCTCGGTGTCGAGTTCGTCGAGGATGCGGTTCACCTCGGTCAGGACGGCGCCGTGCAGCTGCCAGTGCCCGGTCTCGCGCTCGGCCTCCTCGCGCAGCAGCGGGGCGAGCTTGTCGCGGGTGCCCGCCGCCGCGCGCAACTCCGCGGACAGCCGGGACTCCGCCGCGTCGGCGTTGCTGCTGACATGCGTGGTGACCAGCACCGAGAAGCTGACCACCGCGTCGGCGATCTCGGACAGCAGCTGCTCGACGACGGACCCGGTCTCCTTCGCGAACAGCGGCTCGGGTTCACGCTCCTTGGCGAGGTCGGTGAGGGTGCGTGCGAGCACCCGCAGCACGACCGTGCAGATCTCCAGCGTGTCCAGCCCGGTGCGCAGCACCACCCGGTGCAGCAGGCTGTCGCGCACCCGCGGATTGAGCCGCAGACTGTCCTCGGCCTGCCGCAGAGCGGCGTCCACCTCGACGATGTCGTGGTCGAGCCGGCGCGCCTCGTGCAGCCGGGCCGCGGCCTGCTCGAACGGCTGCCGGCCGGCGGCCTCCTCGCCGATGCGCAGCATCAACTGCCGCAGCCTGCGGGCCAGTCCCTCCAGGGACTCACCGGCCTCGTCCACCCACACCGGCGGCGCGAGCAGCAGATTGAAGCCGAGCCCGACCACCGCGCCGATCAGCGTCTCCAGAATCCGTGCCCAGGCCGTGTCCCCGACGGTCGTGACCCCGAGGACGAGCATCGCGCTGATCGCGACCTCGGGAACGTACTCGTCGACCCGCACCAGATGCCCGACCGCCAGCGAGGCCACGATCAGCAGCGCCAGGCTCCACCAGGTCAGGCCGACCAGCAGGCTGAAGGCGATGGCCACCAGGACGCCGGCCACCACGGAGTTCACCCGGCGGATGCCGTTGGTGAGCGTGGCGTACAGGGTGACCTGGACGACCAGCAGCGCGGTCAGCGGCGCGGTCAGGGGCGCCGCCTCGGGACTCAGGCGCAGCGCGATGACATAGGCGATCGTCGCCGCGGCCGCCGACCGGAGTGTCTGGACCACCACGGGATCCCGGCGCAGCTTCTCAAGCCACTCCCGGAACTCCGTCCCCTCACGTGCCTCTGGCATCCTCGGGCTGTTCCCTTTCCGCAGCTGCTTCCCACCCACTGCTTGCGGAACGTAACGGTCCGCAAGGAACCCCAGATTGATCGCAGCCGCCTTGGTACGGCAAGGGGCTGGACTGGTGATCGTCGACACCCGCGCCAGGCCGGGCGCCGGGCCGGGCGGCCGACCGGGTCCGGGAATGAGGGAAACCCCCGCCGTCCCCCTGCGGTTGTCCGCACCCGGAGACGGAGGGCCACCGTATGGTCCCCGCCCCGCCCGGAGCGCAAGCCTTGGATCATGAGAAGGCATCGGACCGGATTGGTACTGACCCTGTTCATCATCCTCGCCGCCCTGACGACCGGCATCCCGGCCGCGGCGGCACCGGCGTCCAGCACGGTCGTCGACGCGCTCGACCGCTCCGCGCACCCGCTGCGGAGCGTCGAACCGGGCGGCGACACCGGTGATCTGCGCCCACTGGACCGGATGATCGGCGACGCCCGCGTCGTCGGCGTGGGCGAGGCCACCCACAGCTCGCACGACTTCTTCGCCCTGAAGGACCGCGTCTTCCGCCACCTGGTCGAGGAGAAGGGCTTCCGCACCTTCGCCCTGGAGGCCCCCTGGAGCACCGGACTGCGTCTCGACGACTACGTGCTGCACGGCAAGGGCGATCCGCGGCGCATCATGCGCGAGGAGTTCCAGCGGGACTACCTGTGGTGGAACAACACCGACTATCTGCGGCTCCTGGAGTGGATGCGCGCGTACAACGTCCGGCACCCGGACGACCCGGTCCGGTTCATGGGCGACGACTTCGCCTGGGCCGGTCCCGAGCTGTACGACGAGGTCACCCGCTATGTGGCTCACGCGCACCCCGGCCTCGTGGCCCGTTTCACCGAGCTGTACCGCGGGCTGCGGCCCACGCAGGCCACGGGCGCGTACATCGATCAGTACCTGAAGAAGCCGTACGCCGAACGCAGGGAGATGGCGGCCCGGACCGGCGAGGCGCTGAGGCTGTTGCGGCAGCAGTCGCCCGGTGCCGACCGGCGGGCGTACGACTGGGCGGTCCAGCACGCCACCGCCGTCGACCAGACCGCCCGTGGCTATGCCTTCGACTTCGAGGACGAGCAGCAGCTCAGCGCCGCCATGCGCTACCGCGACTCCGTCATGGCAGACAACGTGGCCTGGTGGGCGGAGCACACCGGCACCAAGGTCCTGCTGTCGGCGCACAACGCCCACGTCGCCTACGTACCGGACGACCCCGCCCACTACCCGAGGATGCAGGGCGCGTTCCTGCGCGACCGGCTCGGTGACGCGTACGTCAGCGTCGGCTTCACCTTCTACCGCGGCTCGTTCAACGCCACCGCGCCGGACGAGAAGGTGCAGAGGTTCACCCTGGGACCGGCGGCCCCCGGCAGCAACGAGAGCACGCTCGACCGGGTGCGCCACCAGGACTACGTCATCGACCTGCGCACCGCGCCGCAGCCGGCCCGCCCCTGGCTGAGGGAGGCGAGGCCGACCCGCAGCATCGGCACGGCGTACCCGTGGCCGGAGTCCGACATAGCCCTCGCCCGCAGCCACGACGTCCTGATCCATCTGCACCGGGTGGAGGCGGCGGCACTGCGGGACCGGTGACGGCGGCCGCCCGCGCTCAGCCGTACACCTTGCCGAGGAAGGCGGACAGATTGCCCGACGTCCGGGCGATCTGTTCCTCCAGCGTGAGGCTCTCCTCGATGCGGGCCATCGACCCCGTCGCCGGGACCTTCTTGCCGCGCACATAGAGGGAACAGGCGAGGTCGGTGCACATGTACGCGCCGACCGTGTTGCCGTCCCGGCCGGCCGGGCCCGCCTTGCGCGCGGTCATCAGCGATACGCCGCCCCGCGGATGGGTCGTCAGGCACAGCGAGCACATGCTGCGGTGCAGGAAACCGCGCTGGGCGGGCTGAAAGCGCAACGCCACACCGACGAGCCGCCCGTCGTACTCGGTGACCAGCTGACTCCGGTCCGGCGCCCCGGGATCCCGCCACCCCAGGAAGTCCAGATCATCCCAAGGGAGTTCATCGAGATCCCGGGGCACGTACAGACGCTTGGCCTCGCCCTTCGAGCAGTTGATGAAGGAGGTGCGGATGTCCTGCTCGGTGAGTGATCTCATGGGGGGTCTCCAGAGGAGTCGATCGGCGAAGGAAAACCTAGTGGCTCTAGGTTCAAGGCTAGAGTAGGCAGCATGATGAGGCGGAGCCAGTGAATTTCGCCCCTGCCGAAGCGCCTCGTGCCCGACCGCCCCAGACTTCGCCCGACCTGCTTGGCGTAGGGCGCCTGGATCGCCGAGGGCCTACTGCGGCCCGTCCGGGGCGGTCGGCGTCGGTGGCCATACTCCGGGGGTGAGTACGCCCAGCGCGTAGGCGCGGGCGACCAGTTCCGTGCGGTTCGACGCGTCCCAGCGGGCCGACAGTCGGCGCAGGTGGTAGTTCACGCCGTCCACCGTGAGGCCGGTCTCGCGGGCGGCCCGGGCGGTGGTGGCGCCGCCGGCGAGGAGGGCCAGGACGTGTGCCTCCATCGGTGCCACCTGCAGGGGCCTGGGCTCAGGCGTCTCGCGTTCGCCCAGGACCCGGAGCATGACCAGCAGTGCCGGTGTCTCCTCGACGGTGTCGCTCACCGGGTCCGCCGTCAGCTCCCCGTACCGCTCCGTGCCGCCGGGTGCCCGCCAGCGCACCGACACCTCGTACCGCGAGCGGTGCCGCAGCCGCAGCGCCTCGGCGATCCGCTTCACCTGTGTCGCCTCCTGCGGCCGGAACAGCTCCAGTACGTCCCGGCCGCGCAGCCGCCCCGGTGTCGTACCGCACTCCGCGCCCATCGCCGGATTGGCCAGCTGGACCGTGCCGTACGCATCGCAGACCGCGATCGGCACCGGTACGCGGTCGAAGACCAGGAAGGCGCGGTTGCGCCACACCACGCCTTCCGGGCGGGACGAGTCCACGAGCACCTCCGGTCGCTCGGCGCAACAGCGATGTACATCCCCGAACTACACAATCATGTAGTTCGGGGATGCGCGCGGCCGGGGCGCGTCCATGACGCTTGAACGCAGTACTTTCCGTACCGCGAAAGGCAGTTGCCGCATCATGCCCCCCACCGCGCTGCACCCGCAGACCATCGACGCCCTCCCCGGCGTCCCCGTCATCGACATCACCGCCGTCGGACCCGGCCGCACCCCGATCCAGCAGGTCATGGAGCTGATGCGGGAGCACGGGCCGGTGCTCGTGCGGCGGCTGCACGGGCGGGACGCGCTGTTCACCGCCGACCTGGACCTGGTGGCCGACCTCGCCGACGAGAAGCGGTTCGCCAAGCACGTCGGGCCCGCCCTGGAGAACGTCCGGGAGTTCGCCGCCGACGGCCTGTTCACGGCGTACAACGACGAACCGAACTGGGCCAAGGCGCACGACATCCTGATGCCCGCCTTCGCGCTCGGCTCGATGCGCACCTACCACCCGGTGATGCTGAAGGTGGCCCAGCGGCTCATCGCCTCCTGGGACCGCGACGCCCGCGCCGGACAGCCGGTGAACGTCCCCGACGACATGACCCGCATGACCCTCGACACCATCGGGCTCGCCGGGTTCGGCTACGACTTCGGGTCGTTCGAGCGGGACGAGCCCCATCCCTTCGTCGAGTCGATGGTGCGCTGCCTGGAGTGGAGCATGAACCGGCTCGCCCGCGTCCCGGGCCAGGACTACTCGGCGGCCGACTCCGCCTTCCGCGACGACTCCGCCTACCTCGCCCAGGTCGTCGACGACGTCATCGCCTCCCGCGCGGGCACAGACCAGCGCGACGCCGAGGACCTGCTCGGCCTCATGCTCACCGCCGAGCATCCGCAGGACGGCAGCACCCTGGACGCCGCCAACATCCGCAACCAGGTCATCACCTTTCTGATCGCCGGCCACGAGACGACGTCCGGCGCCATGTCCTTCGCCATGTACTACCTCGCCAAGCACCCGACCGCGCTCCAGCTCGTCCAGCGCGAGGTCGACGAGCTGTGGGGCGACCGGGCCGACCCCGAGCCGACGTACGACGAGGTCGGAAAGCTGACGTACACCCGTCAGGTCCTCAACGAGGCGCTCCGGCTGTGGCCGACGGCCGCCGCGTTCGGCCGCCACGCCCTGGAGGACACGATGCTCGGCGGCCGAATCCCGCTGCGCGCCGGGCAGTCCGTCACCGTGCTCGCGCCGATGCTGCACCGGCAGCCGGTCTGGGGCGACAACCCCGAACTGTTCGACCCCGCACGCTTCACGCCCGAGGCCGAGGCGGCCCGCTCCGTGCACGCCTTCAAGCCGTTCGGCACGGGTGAACGCGCCTGCATCGGACGGCAGTTCGCGCTGCACGAGGCCACCATGCTGCTGGCCATGCTGCTGCACCGCTACCGGCTGCGGGACCACGCCGACTACCGCCTCACCATCAAGGAGACCCTCACCCTCAAGCCCGACGGCTTCACCCTCACCCTGACCCCGCGCACCCCCGCCGACCGCGCACACCCCCCGCTGCCCGGCGCCGCCCCCACGACCACGGAGGCCGTCTCCGACACGGCCGCCCTCCCCGCCCGCGTCCGCCCCGGCACCGGCGCCCTGTTCCTGCACGGCAGCAACTACGGCACCTGCCGCGACTTCGCCGCCCAGCTCGCCGACGAGGCCGCCGCGATCGGCTGCGAGACAGAGGTCGCGTCCCTCGACGCCTACGCCGACGGCCTGCCCACCGACCGCCCGGTCGTGATCACCGCCGCCTCCTACAACGGCCGCCCCACCGACGACGCCACCGCCTTCGCCGCCCGGCTGGAGGAGGCGGAGGACGCCACGGACGTCACCTACGCCGTCCTCGGCGTCGGCGACCGCAACTGGGCCGCCACGTACCAGCACGTCCCGACCCGCTTCGACGACCGCCTCGCCGAACTCGGCGCCACCCGCCTGGTCGACCGCGCCGCCGCCGACGCCTCCGGCGATCTGACCGGCGCCGTACGGGACTTCACGGTCAGACTCCGCGCGGCGCTGCTGGAGCGCTACGGCGACCCGGACGCCGCCGCCCCGGCCGACGACGAGCCCACGACCGCGTACGAGGTGCGCACCCTCACCGGCGGCCCCTTGGACGCCCTCGCCGACCGGCACGGACTCGTCCCCATGAAGGTCACCGAGGCCGACGACCTCACCGCCCCCGGTTACCCCCGCCGCAAGCGCCTGGTCCGCGTCGCCCTGCCCGACGGCGTCACCTACCGCACTGCCGACCACCTCACCGTGCTGCCGATCAACGCCCCCGACCTCGTCGGCCGCGCCGCCACCGCGCTCGGCGTCGACCTGGACACCGTCCTGGACATCCGCGCCACCCGCCCGCGCCGCGACGGCGTCGCACTGGACCGGCCGTTGACGGTACGTCAACTCCTTACTCACCACGTCGAGTTGCAGGAGCGCCCGACCGCCGCCCAGCTCACCGCGCTCGCCGCCGCCAACCCGTGCCCGCCCGAACGCACGGCCCTGGCGAACCTGACCGGCGACCCGCGCACCCTGGTCGAGGTGATCGAGGACCACCCGGCCCTGCGCGGCGCCCTCGACTGGCCGACACTGCTCGACCTGCTCACACCGCTGCGGCCCCGCCACTACTCCATCTCCTCCTCGCCCGCCGTGGACCCCCGGCACGCGGACCTGATGGTCTCCCTGCTCCAGGCCCCCGCACGCTCGGGCAAGGGCACCTACCGGGGCACCGGATCCGGATACCTCACCACCGTCGAGCCCGGCGACACGGTGTACGCCCGCGTCCAGCCCTGCCGGGAGGTCTTCCGCATCGACGGCTCCACCCCCGTCGTCATGGTCGCCGCGGGCACCGGCCTCGCCCCCTTCCGCGGAGCGATCGCCGACCGCACGGCGGCCCTGGCGGCCGGCGCCGAACTCGCCCCGGCCCTGTGCTACTTCGGCTGCGACGCCCCCGACGCCGACTTCCTGCACGCCGGGGAACTGCGCACCGCCGAGGCGTCCGGAGCCGTCTCGCTCCGCCCGGCCTTCAGTGCCGCGCCCGAAGGCGGCCTGATGTTCGTCCAGCACCGCATCGCCGCCGAGGCCGACGAGGTCTGGGAACTGCTCGGCGCGGGCGCCCGGGTGTACGTCTGCGGCGACGGTTCCCGGATGGCGCCGGGCGTGCGGGAGGCGTTCCGTACGCTGTACCGGGAGCGCACGCCGGGCGCCGACGACGCGGGGGCCGGACGGTGGCTCGACGGGCTGATCGCGGACGGCCGCTATGTCGAGGACGTGTACGCGGCCGGCTGATGGAAGGGGAAGGGGAGGGGTGGGCGTACGGTGACGGACTCCTGGGGACGGGCCCGGCGGGCCCTGGAGGCGGCGGGACTGCCGCCCGGAGATCTCGCCCACCTGCGCCCACTGTCGGGCGGCACCTACAACACCGTCGAGGAACTGCTCCTCACCGACGGCCGCCGGTATGTGCTCAAGGTGCCGCCCGCGGCGAACGTGCCGGGCCTGACCCACGAAAGCGGACTCCTCCTCTCCGAGGCCGAGTTCTACCGTGCGGCCGCGAAGGCCGACGTGATCGCGCCGCGCGTCCTGGCCATGGGCGGCAGCCTGCTGATGACCGCCTGCCCGGGCGACCCCTGGAACGGCTCGCTCACCGACACCGAACGGACGTCCCTGCGCACGGAGCTGGGCCGCCAGGTCGCCCGGCTGCACGCCATCACCGGGCCGGGCTTCGGCTACCCGTCCGGCGCCCTCGGCCCGCTCGCCCCCGACTGGCGCACCGCGTTCACCGGGATGCTGGACGCCGTCCTGGACGACGCCCGCCGCTACCGGGCCCGGCTGCCGCTCCCCGCGGACACCGTCGCCCACACACTCCGGGCTGCCCACCACGCGCTCGACGAGGTCACCGTCCCGTGCCTGGTCCACTTCGACCTGTGGGAGGGGAACATCCTGGTGGACCGCGCGTCGGGGCAGGCCCGGATCGGCGGCCTCATCGACGGGGAGCGCATGTTCTGGGGCGATCCGCTCGCCGACTTCGTCTCCCTGGCCCTGCTCGGCGACATCAAGCGGGACGAGGCGTTCCTCGCGGGCTACCGGGAGGCCGGAGGGCGCGCCGACTTCGACGTCCCGGCCCGTCTGCGCCTGGCCCTCTACCGCTGCTACCTCTACCTGATCATGCTCACGGAGACGGTCCCGAGAGCGGCCGACGCCGACCAGGTCCGCCGGGTGCAGGACAGGGTCGCCCCGGAACTCCTGGCAGCCCTGGCCGAGGTCGAGGGCCTCACGTCGTAGTCCACAATGGGGAGCGGCTGACGCAGGCGGGGAACAGGGCTGGTCCGAAAGGAGCCACATGACGGGGCGGAACGGGCGCACGGTACGGGACCTCAGGCGGGGGAACCGTACGGCCGTATTGCGGCGCCTCTACTTCGACGGCCCCCTCAGCCGCTTCGAACTCGGCCCGGCGACCGGACTGAGCTCCGGTTCCGTCAGCAATGTCGTCGCCGAGCTGATCGGCGACGGGCTCGTCGAGGAGGCCGGCAGCGTCGACTCCGACGGCGGCCGCCCCCGCATCCTGTTGCAGGTCGTCCCCGGCAGCGGCCACATGATCGGCGTCGACGTCGGCGAGACCCGGGTGCGGATCGGCCTCTACGACCTCACCCTCACCGAACTCGCCCACGCGGAACGGCCCTTGGCGCAGCAGCGGTACGAGGTGGAGGGCATCGCCGGCCACATCCGCGACGGCATCGACGAGGTACTCGCGGGCGCCGGACTCGGGCCCGAGCGGCTCCTCGGCGTCGGCATCGGCGTCCCGGGCATCGTCGAGCACACACCGCAGCTCGGCGCCGTGGTGCACGGGCAGACGATCGGCTGGGACGCGGTACCGCTGGAGCGGCTCCTGCGCGACGGCTCCCAGCTCCCGGACACCGTCCCGTACTTCATCGACAACGGCGCGAAGACCCTGGGCCAGGCCGAGATGTGGTTCGGCGGCGGACGCGGCGCCGACAGCGCCGTCGTCGTGCTCTTCGGCTCCGGCGTGGGTGCCTGCCTGGTCACCCCCGAGGCGGAGCACGGGCGGGCGGTCGAGTGGGGGCATCTGACCGTACGGGTCAGGGGGCGCCGCTGCCGGTGCGGTGCGCTCGGCTGCCTGGAGGCCTACGCGGGCGCGGAGGCGCTGCTGGACCGCTGGCGCGAGCAGGGCGGAAGCGCTCCGGAGGGCGCCGACGAGGAGACCGCGCTCGCGGCGATGCTGGCCGGCGCGTATCCGCCCGACGGCACCGCGGCCGACCCTGCGGCGCTCGCCGTACTGGAGGAGACGGCCGAGTACGTGGGCGCGGGAGTGTCCGACCTGATCAACCTCTTCCAGCCCGAGCGCATCCTGATCGGCGGCTGGGCGGGGCTCCAGCTGGGCGCCCGGTTCCTGCCCGCCGTACGCGGCCACGCCGCCTCGTACGCCCTGCGGCACCCGGCCGGGAAGGTCACCGTCGATCTGGGCAGGCTCGGCCCGGACGCGGTCACGGTCGGCGCCGCGATCCTCCCGCTCGCCGACTTCTTCGCCTGCGGCGGCCGCCGCGCCGACCCCGCCCCCGAGGCCCCGCCGCAGTCCTGGCGCACGGCACTGACGCAGCGCGTGCCGCGCTGAGGTTCCGCGCCGACCGGGGGCCGGGGTTTCGCCGCCGTCGGGGGCGGTACTCGCGGGTCCCTCGGACATCCACCGACGTCCCTGTACGTCCTTGCACGACGCGAAGGAGGCGCACCATGGCCGACGACCGTCGCAAGGCGCCGGGCCGCGCAGCCGAGCCGGTACCGAAGGACCTGCCCGACCAGCAGGCGGACACGGGGGAGGACCCCTGGGAGGTGCCCGTCGAACCGCCCGACGGTGCCACCGAGGCGGACGACGTCCCCGACACGGACGAGGCGGGCACCGGCCGAAAGGGCACGACCCGGTCGGACACGGTGCATCCGGAACATCCGGAGCCCGAGGAGCCGTCCGGCTGAGACCGGGCCTGCGGACGCGCTACACGGCGAACGCGTTCACGCCCGTGAGCTCCGCCGACAGCTCCCACAGCCGGGCCGCCTGCTCCGGGTCGGTCGCCCAGGCCTTGACGCCGTCGAGCGCGCCCTCGACGGCGGGCCCGGCGATGTCGCAGTCCTCCAGGTAGACCCCGCCCATGCCGTCGAGCTGCGGTGACGTCGCCGCCCACACCTGCGTGGCCGCGCCCTGTGCGGGGGTCTTGAAGCCCTCGGGGTTGAGCAGGTTGCCCTGCTCGTCGATCCAGCCGCGCTCGACCATCTCCTCCCTGGGAATGTGGCGCTGCAGCGGGGTGAGGATGCCGCCCGGGTGGAGCGAGAAGGCCCGTACCCCGTGGTCGGCGCCCAGCCGGTCGAGGTGGACGGCGAACAGGACGTTCGCGGTCTTCGCCTGCCCGTACGCCTGCCACTTGTCGTAGCCGTTCCGCCAGTGGACGTCGTCCCAGCGCATCCCCGAGAAGTGATGGGCGCGCGAGGACACCGAGACCACGCGGGCGCCGCCGCGCTCGATCGCCGGCCACAGGCGGTTGACCAGGGCGAAGTGACCGAGGTGGTTGGTCGCGAACTGCGCCTCCCAGCCGGGCCCCACCCGGGTCTCCGGGCAGGCCATGATCCCGGCGTTGTCGATCACGAGGTCGACCGCGCGGCCGGAGGCTAGGAACCGCTCGGCGAAGCCGCGCACGCTCTCCAGGTCGGCGAGGTCCAGCTCGTCCACCTCGACGCCGTCCAGGCCGGTCAGCGCCTCCTCGGCGGTGGCCCGGCGGCGGGCGGGGACGACGACCCGGGCGCCCGCCCTGGTGAGGGCCCGCGTGGTCTCCAGGCCGAGGCCCGAGTAGCCGCCGGTGACGATCGCGAGCTTCCCGGTCAGGTCGATGCCCTGAAGGACGTCGTCGGCGGTGCTGGTCGCCCCGAAACCGGAGCCGATCTTGTGCTGTGCAGTGCTCATGTACGGAACGCTACGAATTGGAGCGCGCTCGAAGTCAAGTCGACCCGTGGCGCACGCCCGCACAGGGCGGGGATGGCGACCCCTCACTTCTCGCGCGTCCAGGCCAGCAGCTCCTCCGCGCCCCAGGTGGTGATCACCCGCTCCGCGGGCACCCCGCACTCCACCGCCCGCGCGCATCCGTACCGCTGCCAGTCCAGCTGTCCGGGCGCGTGGGCGTCGGTGTCGACGGAGAACAGCACGCCCGCCGCCAGAGCCCGGCGCAGCAGCCGCCGGGGCGGGTCCAGCCGCTCAGGCCGGCTGTTGATCTCCACCGCCGTACCGGACTCGGTGCACGCGGCGAACACCTCGTCGGCGTCGAACTCCGACTCGGGCCGGCCCCGCCCGGTGATCAGCCTGCCGGTGCAGTGGCCGAGGATGTCCGCGTGCGGATCGCGAACGGCGGTGACCATACGGCGGGTCATCGCGCGGGCGTCCATCCGCAGCTTGGAGTGCACGGACACCACCACGACGTCGAGCCGCTCCAGCAGCTCGGGCTCCTGGTCGAGCGAGCCGTCGTCGAGGATGTCGCACTCGATGCCGGTGAGCAGCCGGAACGGCGCCCAGGTCGTGTTCAGCTCCGCCACCACGTCCAGCTGCTCGCGCAGACGGTCGGCCGACAGCCCGCGGGCGACGGTCAGGCGCGGCGAGTGGTCGGTCAGCACGGCCCACTCGTGGCCCAGCTCGGCCGCCGTGCGGCCCATCTCCTCGATCGGGCTGCCGCCGTCCGACCAGTCGGAGTGCAGATGGCAGTCCCCGCGCAGCAGCTCCCACAGGCGTCCGCCGTCCGCGGGCGGCTCGGGCGCGGGCCGCTCCTCCAGGTCGGTCAGATAGCCCGGCACCTGCCCGGCCAGCGCCTCGCGCACGACCTGGGCCGTCTTCGGGCCGACGCCCCGCAGCGACTCCAGCGTCCCGGCCTCCGCCCGCGCCCGCACCTCGTCCGCGGGGAGCTCCGCCAGCACCCGGGCCGCCGTACGGAAGGCCCGGACGCGATACGTCGGCGCCAGGGAACGCTCCAGCAGGAAGGCGATCCGGTTCAGCGCGTCGACGGGGTCCATCGCCACCTCCACCTCCAGGGTTCCCCGGCCCTGCCGCGCCCGCACCACGGCGCGGAACGGGCGCGGGTGCGGGTGCGCGATGCGTTTCCCGCTCCGCATATGACTCGAAGGACCCCTTGTGACCTGAAGGACCCGTTGGCGCGGGTTGCGCTCTACGCTCTATTCATGACCGAAAGCGCGAGCCCGCACATCTCACAACCGCGGATCATGGTGCTCGGGGTTCAGCCGGGCACGCCTCCGTTCCGCATCATGGAGATCGACGGTGAGGTCGTCGGTTCGGCGAGGACCGTCACCGACGTCCTGGAGACAGCCGCCCTCTACGGCATCAGGGTGCATGACCTGGACGACCCGGACGTGGTCCGCTGGGTCGGCGGCGACAAGTTCACCTGGCGGCATCACTAGACGGGGAGGTCAGCCCACCGTCCATTTCTGGTTGGCGCCGCCCGTGCAGGTCCACAGCTGCAGCCGGGTGCCGTTGGCCGAATTGTTGCCGGTCACGTCCAGGCACTTGTCGGCCTGCGGGTTGACGATGTCGTGGGCCGCTGTGACGGTCCATCTCTGGTTCGGACCGCCCGAGCAGTCCCACAGCTGGACGGTCGTGCCGTCCGCCGTGCCGTTGCCGGTGGCGTCCAGGCACTTGCCGAGCGCGCGGAGCGTGCCGTCCGAGCCCGCCGTCCACTGCTGGGCGGCGGTGCCGTTGCAGTCGTAGAGCTGGACGGGCGTGCCGTTGGCGGAGCTCGCCCCGGCCACGTCCACGCACTTGCCGGCCAGCCCTCGGACCGCGTGACCACCGGTCGGGCTGTCGCCGGTCGTCACCGAGACGTGGTCCACCACCAACTGCTGCGGGAAGACGGTGGAGCCGTCCGGGTCGCCGGGCCAGTAGCCGCCCACCGCGAGGTTCAGGATCAGGAAGAACGGCTTGTTGAACACCCACTGCCTGCCGCCCAGGTCGGCCGGTGTGCGCCGCTGGTAGACGTTGCCGTCCACGGACCAGGTGAGGGAGTCGGGCGCCCAGTCGACGGCGAAGGTGTAGAAGGCGTCGGCGAAGGCCTGCCCGTTCGGGAGGGAGTAGCCGGCGCCTATGCCGCCCGAGCCCGAGTAGCCGGGGCCGTGGATGGTGCCGTGCACCGTCGAGGGCTCGAAGCCGACGTTCTCCATGATGTCGATCTCGCCCGAGTCCGGCCAGTTCACCGGTGTGCCCAGCATCCAGAACGCCGGCCACATGCCCTGTCCCCGTGGCACTTTCATCCGTGCCTCGATGTGCCCGTACTGGGCGGTGAACTTCCCGGAGGTGTTGAGGCGGGCCGAGGTGTACTGGCAAGTGCCGTACCAGCACTGGTAGTTGGCGGGGTTCTCGCGCCTGGCCGTGATCACCAGATGGCCCTGGCCGTCCAGTGCCGCGTTCTTGTTGCCCGACGTGTAGTACTGCCGCTCGTGGTTGTTGACGTTGTCGCCGGTCTCGATCTGCCACTTCGACCCGTCGACCGCGGCGCCCGCGGGCCCGTCGAAGGTGTCGGAGAACGTCACGGCGGCGGCTGCGGAGTCCGGTTGCTCCGCCTGTGCCGGGCCGATCGCGGCGGACGCGACCAGGACGGCCGACAGGGCGGCGAGGAGAGCGGTGCGGAGCAGGCGTGGGGAGGCCATCGTGCTCCCTTCCGTACGGCGTCCCGCGATGGACGGGTGCGCCGACCGAGGTGGGGGGTGAAGGTGTCGCCACTTGATTTAAGGAGTGAGATAAGAGGGCGTCAATACTTTGGTACGGACCAGAACTTGTCCGTGTCCGGGAGTGGGCGAGTCGGGCCGTTCGGTCCGGATCGTGCGGTGTGTGCCCCCGCCAGAGGTGCGTGTCGCCATGACTTGCCCGGCATGCTTCGTCCCGCGCCGAAGTGTTCGGTTCCTAGGCTGCTCGTCATGAACGCCGCACACATCGGTGAGCTCCTCGCCGTGCTGGGCGCGGGTGTCGCGGCCGGCGCGGTGAACGCCGTCGTCGGCTCGGGGACGCTGATCACGTTCCCGGTGCTGCTCGCGACCGGCCTGCCGCCCGTCACCGCCACGGTCTCCAACGCGCTCGGCCTGATCCCCGGCTCGATCAGCGGTGCCGTCGGATACCGCCGTGAGCTGCGCGGGCAGCGTCGGCGCATCCTGAAGTGGGGCGCCGGCGCCGCGCTCGGCGGGCTCACCGGTGCCTCGCTGCTGCTGGCCCTGCCCGCCTCGGCGTTCGAACGGATCGTGCCGGTCCTGGTGGGACTCGCCCTGGTGCTGGTCGTCCTCCAGCCGCTGATCAGCAGGAGACTGCGCAGCCGTCGCGTACGCAAGGGAAGATCCGTGCGCCCCGACGGCGGCCCCCTGCTGCTCGCCGCACTGACCCTCGCCAGCGTCTACGGCGGCTACTTCGCGGCAGCTCAGGGCATCATCTACGTCGCTCTGATGGGCATGCTCCTCGACGACGGCCTGCAACGCCTCACCGCCGTCAAGAACGTGCTGGTCGCCGTGGTCAACTCGGTCGCCGCACTGTTCTTCCTCGTCGTCGCGGAGTTCGACTGGACGGCCGTCGCTCTCCTCGCGGTCGGATCCGCAGCCGGCGGCCACCTGGGTGCCACCCTGGGCCGCCGACTGCACCCCGCCGTCCTGCGCGGGTTCATCGTGCTGGTCGGCACGGTCGCCATCGTCCAACTGGTCCTGCGCTAGGAGCGGGGCTCCCTGGTGTGCACAGCCCGGCTCAGGCGCCGTCCCAGCAGGAGGTAGCCGATCAGGGCTCCGGTGGTGTTGAGGATGACGTCGTCGATGTCGAAGGCGCGCCCGGTCACCAGCGCTCCCTGTGCGAACTCGACCAGGAGCATCACGGTCGCCGTCAGCAGCAGGACGCGCAGGACGCCGCGCGTCTTCGGGGCCAGGACCGGGACCAGGATGCCGAACGGCACACCCAGCAGCAGATTGCCGCCGATCTGCCGGACGGCGTCCCGCAGTTCGGGCTGGTCCAGATACGCCCGCAGGGAGCTGCCCGGACGCAGGTTGGTGTGGGTCAGGGCCTCCGACGCGGGCGAGGGCTGCAGAGTGAGCTTCGCCAGGACGACGGCGAAGGCGACCATGAACGCGAAGGCGCAGAGCATGGCGAGGAGCTGAGCGAGTACCCGCAGCGGGCCTCGGCCCGATCGCGGGGTGCGCTGCGCCTTGGCGCCGCCCTTCGGCTTGGTGTCGGCCTTCGGCTTGGTGTCGGCCTTGGACGTGTCCTTGGTCTTGGACGTGCCCTTGGTCTTGAGCCTGCCCTTGGCCTTGGAAGTGCCTGCGGTCTTGGAAGTGCCGGGGTGTGACGCGGCACGCGAACGTGGGGTTCCACGGGCCATGCGGTCCTCCAGTCTTCAACTTCCCTTCGTAGTAAGGGGATTACCCCGGTACCGCGATGAGATGTCCTCCCTGTCGCGCCCGACCGCCGCCGTCCGCGGTTTCCTTTCCTGCCGTCGGGGCACTCCGGGCGGAGACCCGCGCGTGCCGCCGGGGCTGTCGCCCGGGGTGGTGTTTGGATGACGCGGGACGGAAGTAACGGACATCCGGCCCGCGGAGGTGGCGTATGAACCGGCGTACGGCGCTTCTCGTCGCGGCCGAGTCCGCGGCCGAGTTCCTGGCCTGGTGGGCCGCGCTCGCCGCGCTGTGGCTGGTCCTCATCAGCACGGTCGACGCCCTGGAGCTGACCGTCGGCGCGGGTGTCGCCGGCGTGGCCGCGCTCGCCGCCGTCGCCGCACGCCGGGCGGTGACCGGGCGGTGAACGGCTGGCTCCTGGCGGCGACCCTCGTGCTCGGCGGGGGAGTGGGTGCCGCCCTCTGGGGCGTCGCCACCGGACCGCTGCGGCGCCGGGTCGTGGCGCAGAACCTCTCCACCGCCGTCGCCTGCCCCGCACTGCTCCTGCTCGCCCAGGGCTACGACCGTCCCGCGTACGTCGATCTCGCCCTGGTCCTCGCCCTGCTGGGCCCCGTCGGCACCCTCGTCTTCGCCCGGCTGCTCGCCGACGAACTGGCCGCCGACCCGCCGCGCGCCTGGGGCCTGACCTGGGCTGCCGCAGGGCTCGGCGCGGTGGTGGTCCTGGTGCTGTGCGCGACGGTCGGACCGAGCCGCGCGATGGTGAAGCTCCTCGTCACGGGCGCGCTGCTGATCGGCGGGAACGTCGTCGCCTCCCGTGCGCTGTCCGGCGGTTTCGCGGGGGTGCGCGGTGGCTGACACGGTGATCGTCGTGGCGCTGCTGCTGGTCGCCGGCTCCGCGACCGTGGCGGTACTGGTCCGCGACCCCGCCCGCCAGGCCCTGGTGCTGGCCGTCCTCGGCGTCGTACTCGCCGTGCTGTTCACCGCCGTCCAGGCGCCCGACGTCGCCCTGTCGCAACTGGCGGTCGGCGGCGCGCTCACCCCGCTGCTGCTCCTGCTGTCGGTCCGCAAGGTCAGGCGGCGCAAGGGGCGTGACCGATGAACCCGCGCATCCGCCTCTGGCTCGTCGCCGTCGGCGGCGCCGGTCTCGCCGCCCTCCTCGTCGCCGCCTGCCTGCGCCTGCCCGACTTCGGCGGCGACAGCCACCCGTACGGCGACCGCGCCGTGCACGAGTCCCTCGCCCGGCGCACCGCCAACACCATCGCCTCCGTCAACTTCGACCAGCGTGCCTTCGACACCCTCGGCGAGATGAGCATCCTGTTCGCGGCCGTCGTCGGCGTCGTCGTCCTGCTGCGCCAGACCCGCGACGAACACCGCGCCCGCCCCGAGCCGGCCGAAGTCGCCGCACCCGTACGCCGTTACGCCCTCCTCGTCCTGCCGGTCGCCCTCGTCATCGGCCTCTACGTCGTCGCGCACGGGCAGCTCAGCCCCGGCGGCGGCTTCCAGGGCGGCGTCGTCGCCGCGACCGCGCTGCACCTGCTGTACCTGGGCGCCGACTACCACGCCCTGGAACGCATCCGCCCGGTCGGCCTGTACGAGGTCGGCGACGCCCTGTCCGCCTCCGCCTACCTGGTCACCGGCCTCGCCGGCCTCATCGGCGGTACGGCCTTCCTGGCCAACACCCTGCTGCCGTACGGCACGTTCAACACGCTGTCCTCCGGCGGCACCGTGCCGCTGCTGAACGCGGCCATCGGCATGGAGGTCGCCTGCGCGGTGGTCGTCCTGCTCGCCCGTTTCCTGGACCAGGCCGTCGAGATCGAGGAGGAGAGCGGGAAGTGAGAGCGCCGTGATGGACGTCCTGCCGTACCTCGTCGCCGTATGGATCTTCCTCGTCGGCTGCTACGGCCTCGCCACCAGCCGCAATCTGATCCACGCCGTCGGCTGTCTGTCCGTCTGCCAGTCCGCCACGTACGTCCTGCTGCTGGCCGTCGGCTACCGCGACGACGCCACCGCACCCGTCTTCTCCGACATCGAGCCCGGATCGCGTCCCGTCGTCGACCCGGTCGTCCAGGCCCTCGCCCTGACCGACGTGGTCGTCGGTGCCACCGTCACCGCCCTGCTGCTGGCGCTCGTCATCCAGGTCGCCAAGCGGCACGGCACCGTCGACCCCGACGAACTCTCCGAGCTGCGCGGCTGATGAACGACCTGCTCCCGCTGCTCGTCGCCGTACCGCTCCTCGGTGCCGCCCTACTGGTCGCGGGTGGCCGCAGGGTGCCGCGTGTCCTCGCCGAGTCCCTGGGATGCGCCGTGTCCGCGGGGACCGCAGGGCTCGCGATCGTGCTGCTGCTGAACTCCTCGCCGCCGATGGTCGAATGGGTCGGCGGCTGGACCCCCGTCGAGGGCCGCAGCGTCGGCATCGTCCTGGTCGGGGACGGCCCGGGGCTGGGCATGGCGGCCCTCGCCTCCCTGCTGACCCTCGCGGCGCTGGCGTACTCCTGGCACTACTTCGACGAACCGCCGCGCCGGCACGCGGGCTCGTTCCCGGCGCTGATGCTGCTCTTCCAGGCCGGCATGTGCGGATTCTCGATCGCGGGCGACCTGTTCAACGCGTTCGTGTGGTTCGAGCTGATGAGCGTCGTCGCCTACGCGCTGACCGGCACCCGGGTCGAGGAGGCCAAGGCCGTCCAGGGCGCGCTGACCTTCGGGGTCGTCACCTCCCTCGGCGCGTACGCCCTGCTGATGGGCATCGCGCTGCTCTACGCCCGCACCGGCGAGCTCGCCATGGCCCAGATCGGCCGCGGCCTGGACGCGCACGGGCCGCCGGACGCCCTGGTCCTCGCCGCCTTCGTCCTCGTCCTGACCGGCCTGCTCGTCAAGGCGGCCGCCGTCCCCTTCCACTTCTGGCTCCCGGACGCCCACGCCGTCGCCCCCACCCCGGTGTGCATGCTGCTGTCGGGCGTCATGGTCGAACTCGGCGTGTACGGCGTCTGGCGGGTGTACGGCACCGTCTTCGCCGGTCCCGGCGGCATCCCGGCGGCCGACCTGGAGCGGGTGCTGCTCGTGCTCGGCGCGGTGACGGCGGTGATCGGCGCCGTCATGTGCTGGTACCAGCGGCACATCAAACGGCTGCTGGCGTACTCGACGGTCGCGCACACCGGGCTGTTCCTGATCGGCATCGGCGCGCTGACCCCCGAGGCCGACGACGGGGTCGCGCTGTACGTCCTCGGCCACGCCGGTGTGAAGGCCGCGCTGTTCGCCTGCACGGGCCTCCTCCTCGACCGGTACGGCAGCGTCGACGAGCACGCCCTGTACGGCCGGGCCCGGGAACTGCGCGGCGTCGCCGTGCTGTACACCGTGGGCGGACTCGCCCTCGCCGGACTGCCGCCCTTCGGCACGGGGTTCGGCAAGGCGGTCACCGAGGAGGCCGTGGGCGGCCCGCTCGTCGCGCTGTACGTCATCGCGAGCGCCGTCACCGCCGGGGCCGTACTACGGGTCGCGGCGCGGGTGTTCCTCGGGCTGGGCCCGGCGCCCGAGGACGACACGGAGTACGAGACGACCGGCACCGGGGAGCGGCCCGAGACCCGGCACCGGCTCAGCCGGATCCCCGACACCATGACCGCCGTCCCCGCCCTGCTGCTCGCCGGGGCGCTGGCCGTCGGCGTGGCACCCGGCTTCGGCGAGGTGGTCTCCCGCGCCGTCAACGAGGCCGGGTCCGGCGGTGCCGTGGTCTCCGCCCCGCACTGGAGCCCGGCCGGTGTGCTGCTGGACCTCGCCTCGACGGCGCTGGCCCTGGGACTCGCCGCCGTGGCGGTCACCCGGCCGGGGCTGCTCGCCGCCCCGGACCGGGCCCTGCCGCTCAGGCGCCTGCAGTCCGGGCACGTCGGGGACTACGTGGCCTGGGTGCTGGTGGGCGCGACCGTCCTCGGGGCGCTGGCCCTGCCCGGGCTGCTGTCGTGAGGCATCAGAGCCTGTTCACAGACTCTCAGGTCCCGTAGGTCACCTTCACCTCCTTGAAGCCGAGGGAGTGGAGCAGTCCTTCGAGCATGTGGGTGGTGTTGGTCTGCGCGCGTGCGGTCAGCTCGCTCTTCCTGGCGGCGTCACCGATGTGCCGCACGGCCAGTTTCTGCACGGCCTGTTCGCTGTTCGGATTGTCCGAGAACAGGTCGCCGAGGCGGTCGAGGAGACCGCGCTGCTTGGAGACGGCGTAGGAGCGGTCGGGGTCCAGGGACGGTTTGCCGAGGGCGGCGTGCGGCAGGCGCAGGGTGGCGGACGTACGGTCGCCGTTGACCGTGACGTCGTCCTCGCCGACCTTTCCGAGGTCGACATAGGCGTCCACGGTGCCCGCGCCGACGTACAGGGTGCGGGTGCCGCGGATCGCGTCGGGCAGGAACTTGGCGTCCTTCTCCAGATCCACGACGATCTGGAAGTTGCCGGAGGCGGCGTCGTAGCGGCTCATGTCCTGGATGGACTGCAGCAGTGCGGGACCCGAGCGGTCGTTGGTCTCGGTGCCGAACAGGTCCTTGAGACCGGGGAGCACGCTCAGCCGGATCCCGGCGAAGAAGACGACGAGCACCAGCACCACCGCACTCACCGCCTTCGCCCAGCCGGGCATGCGCCTGTCGATGCGCTTGAGGGGAGTCGTCATGGCGCCTCCTTTCCTGTTCAACGAGGTACCCCCAAATCCGGTGCCAGACCTGTCCGTTGGCCGATTGCCGCCCCTGACTGGAGCACGAGCGGCGCACTAGCGTGGGAAACTGTCCGTACCGGCGCGTCTGGAGACCCGGATGAGTGCAGACAGCACGTCCCGGCCACTGCCTCCCATGCATCGCATCAGCCTCCCCGAGCCCGGACCGCCCCGGCTCGGCGTCCTCGCCACCGGCACCGAGGTGTGGCTCGTGACCCGGTACGTCGAGGTGCGTCAGGTGCTGATGAGCCCGAAGTTCAACCGGAGTTCGCTGCACGCGGCGGACGCCCCGCCGCTGCTCGTCGTACCGAATCTGCTCGACTCCCCGGACGGGCTCCTCAACCAGGACGGCACCGCCCACCAGCTGCTGCGCGGCACGGTGCAGCGGGCGTTCACCCCCCGGGCGATCGCCCGCTGGCGCCCCTGGGTCGCCTCCGTGGTCGAGGCGCTCCTCGACGACTTCGCCGAACAGCGGCGCCCCGCCGACATCGTCGAGGGATTCACCCGCCCGCTGCCCGTCTCGGTGATCTGCCGGCTGATGGGTCTGGAGCACGTGGACCGTGAGCGCATCCGGCACTGGGCCGACCACGCCCTGTCCGGCGGCGCCCACAGTGCGCAGGAAGTGGCCCTCGCCATGCGGGAGTTCGGGGAGTTCGCCGGCGCACTCGTGGCCGAGCGGCGCGCGTCCCCCGGTGACGACCTGGTGAGCGGACTGGTCGCGGCGGGGGACGAGCTGGGGATCGACGAACGCCGGCTGGTCAGCCTGGTCTGCGGACTGGTCGTCGCCGGACACGAGACGACCATGACGGCCCTCGGCAACGCCGTCGTCTACCTCCTCACCGACGGACAGGCCGCCTGGAAGGGGCTCGCCGAGGACGGCGACGCCGCCGCCACCGCGGCCGAGCAACTGCTGCGCACGATCCCGCTCAGCGAGGGCCGTGTCCTGCCCGGCCTGATCCGCCGCGCCGTCGAGGACACCGAGATCGGCGGCGTGCCGATCCCGGCGGGCAGTGTCGTCGCCGTCCAGACCAACGCCGCCGGCCATGACCCGGACGTCTTCCCGCCCGGCGAACCCGACCTGTTCGCCCCGCTGACCTCGCCCAGCATCGCCTTCGGCGCCGGCCCCCACCACTGCCTGGGCGCCTGGCTCGCCCGCATGGAACTCGAACTCGCCCTGCACCGCCTCGCCGCCCGTTTTCCCCATCTGCGCGCCGAGTTCACTGCCGAGACGATCGAGTGGCGGGAGGGACAGATGACGCGGAGTCCGCGCAGGTTGCCCGTGTCGTGGTGAGGTGATCGCCACATATCTCCGACCTCGGTGAGCCGCAACGTTTCTGCGCTGGTCAGTAGCATGAATCCGCCACCCGGAGTGATCATGCGAGGAGCGGATCGTGCGAGAGATCGCCGTGTTCAGCGGTAGTGCCCACCCCGAACTGGCGGCGGAGGTCTGCGCTCAGCTGGGGGTGCCGCTGAGCCCCACCCGGGTCAGCCGGTTCGCCAATGACTGTCTGGAAGTGCAGCTTCAGGCCAACTGCCGGGAGCGGGACGTCTTTCTGATCCAGCCGCTGGTCCGGCCGGTGCAGGAACACCTCGTCGAGCTGCTGCTGATGTGCGACGCCGCGCGCGGGGCGTCGGCGCGGCGGATCACCGTCGTCATGCCGCACTACTCCTACGCCCGCTCCGACAAGAAGGACGCGCCCCGTATCTCGCTCGGCGGGCGGCTCGTCGCCGATCTGATGGTGGCGGCCGGGGCGAGCCGCGTGCTCGCCATGACACTGCACGCGCCCCAGGTGCACGGCTTCTTCACGGTGCCGGTCGACCATCTGCACGCCCTGCGTGAACTCGCCGTGCACTTCCGGCAGTACGACCTGACCCGTACGACCGTCGTGTCCCCGGACCTCGGCAACGCCAAGGAGGCCGCCGCCTTCGCACGGCTGATCGGCGCCCAGGTGGCCGCCGGCGCCAAGCAGCGGTTCGCGGACGACCGGGTCAGCATCAGCGCCGTCATCGGCGAGGTGCGCGGGCGGGACGTCATCGTGCTGGACGACGAGATAGCCAAGGGCAGCACCGTGCTCGAACTGCTCGACCGGCTGCGGGAGTTGGGGCCGCGGTCGATCCGGGTCGCCTGTACGCACGGCCTGTTCGCGTCCGGTGCGCTGAAGCGGATCGGTGAGCAGCCCGACGTACTGGAGATCGTGTGCACCAACACCGTGCCGATCCCGGCGGAGGAGCGCACCGAGAAGCTGCGGGTACTCTCCATCGCCCCGGCGCTCGCCGAGGCAGTGCGCCGCATTCACAACGGGGAGTCCGTCAGCGCCCTGTTCGACGCGCCGGGAACCGAATAGACAGGACGTAGCGGAGCGAAGCTCGGCATCACCCGGATGCTCAGCTAGGCATCATCGGATGCTCAGGAGGGCTCGCCATGGCCAAGGCGAAGTTCGAACGGACCAAGCCGCACGTGAACATCGGGACCATCGGGCACATCGACCACGGGAAGACCACGCTCACCGCGGCCATCACGAAGGTGCTGCACGATCGGTATCCCGACCTGAACCCGTTCACTCCGTTCGACCAGATCGACAAGGCGCCCGAGGAACGGCAGCGCGGCATCACGATCTCGATCGCCCATGTCGAGTACCAGACGGAGCGCCGGCACTACGCCCATGTGGACTGCCCGGGCCACGCCGACTACATCAAGAACATGATCACCGGCGCCGCCCAGATGGACGGCGCGATCCTGGTCGTCGCCGCCACCGACGGGCCGATGCCGCAGACCAAGGAACATGTGCTGCTCGCCCGGCAGGTGGGCGTGCCGTACATCGTCGTCGCGCTCAACAAGACCGACATGGTGGACGACGAGGAGATCCTGGAGCTCGTCGAGCTGGAGGTGCGCGAGCTGCTGACGGAATACGAGTTCCCGGGCGACGACGTCCCCGTCGTCAAGGTCTCCGCGCTCAGGGCCCTCGAAGGGGACCCGCAGTGGAGCCGGTCGGTGCTCGAACTGCTGGAGGCCGTCGACACGGCCGTCCCGGAGCCGGAGCGTGATGTCGACAAGCCGTTCCTGATGCCCATCGAGGACGTGTTCACCATCACCGGCCGCGGCACGGTCGTCACCGGCCGGATCGAGCGCGGTCGGCTGCTGGTGAACAGCGAGGTCGAGATCATCGGCATCCACGACCAGAAGACGAAGACCACCGTCACCGGCGTCGAGATGTTCCGCAAGCTCCTCGACGAGGGCCGGGCCGGTGAGAACGTCGGGCTGCTGCTGCGGGGCGTGAAGCGGGAGGACGTCGAGCGCGGCCAGGTCGTCATCAAGCCCGGATCGGTCACCCCGCACACGGAGTTCGAGGCGCAGGCGTACATCCTGTCCAAGGACGAGGGCGGCCGACATACACCGTTCTTCGAGAACTACCGTCCCCAGTTCTACTTCCGTACGACGGACGTGACGGGCGTGGTCACCCTGCCGAAGGGCACCGAGATGGTCATGCCGGGCGACAACACGAGCATGCACGTCCAGCTGATCCAGCCCATTGCGATGGAAGAAGGCCTGAAGTTCGCCATCCGCGAGGGCGGCCGGACGGTGGGGGCCGGTCAGGTCACCAAGATCCTGAAGTAGGACCGCTCATAACGTGCCGGACGTGGCCTCGGGCTGCCCCAGGGCCGCGTCCGGCGTCGGATGCGGGGGCAGTAGCCGGGACAGGCCGGTGATCCTGAGGACGCGCAGGGTGAGCGCGTGGGTGCACACCAGGTGCAGCTGCCCGCCGTGGTCGAGCACCCGGCTGCGCGCGCGGTACAGCAGCCGCAGCCCGGAACAGTCGAAGAACTCCACGCTCCTGAGGTCGATCACGATCCGCGCGTCCGGGTGCGTCGTCACCCGGTCCAGATACGGGGCTATCTCCACCGCCGCGGCGATGTCGATCTCGCCGAGGAACTCCAGCACCAGGTGGTCCCGGTGCCGGTGGACGCGCAGATGCCGGCTCAACGGCGCAGGATCCTGCTGCACGACGACATCGCCTCCAACCTGTTCACTTGCGGCGGGGTGCCCAAATCCAGTCCCCGCACTGCAAGTTACCCTCGATCGAGCGAATCTGAGCATGTTCGATTGACATATGTCTTCGAATTGCGACAGATGATGCGCGAAACGAGCGGGGCGCTGCTACGACAGTGCGTGCCAGGCTCTGGAGAGTGCTTGGCGGAACTGCTCGGTCTGATGGGCCGTGAGGTCCCGCACCATGCGCTCCTCCAGTTCCCTCACCGCCCCCTCGTGGCGGTCCAGCAGCTCGCGGCCCGTGCCGGTCAGCAGGATCAGCAGCTCCCGTCGGTTGCGCGGGTTGCGCTCCCGGCGGACCAGCCCGCGGGTCTCCAGGCTCCGGACGAGATCGGCGATCGACTGCGCCGTCACGAAGGAGTCGCGCGCCAGCTGCGCGGCCGACAGTCCGTCGTGACGCTGCAGCACGGTGAGCGCCGTGTACTGCAGCGCGGTGATCCCGGACGGCTTGACCAGCTCGTCCAGGTGGGAGCGTACGACGAGCTCCACCTGCTTCACCATGTACAGAAGCGAGGGCGGTGCCTTGGTTGCCTGGGTGTCGAGCATGAGTTCAGCCTAGAGCATTGACAGGAAACCTGTCTGTAATGAGACTGCGGACCAACAGGAATCCTGTTTGTTGAAATCTTGGCGATGAGGCTGAGGAGTGGTGATGACCACCTTCGAGATCGAACCCGGTCGGTTGTTCATCGGGGGCCAGTGGCGCGAGGCCGCCGACGGAGCGCGCACCGAGGTGGTCGACCCGTCCCGGGGTGCGGTCCTCACCACCGTCGCGGATGGCGGTGCCGCCGACATGGACGCGGCCGTGCGCGCCGCGCGGGACGCCTTCGACGACGGCGCCTGGTCCGGGCTGAGCGGCCGCGAGCGCGGCCGGGTGCTGCACCGGGTCGCCGAGCTGATCAGGGAGAACGCCGACACGATCGCCGAGCTGGAGAGCCGTGACGTCGGCAAGCCGATCACGCTGGCGCACGCCGTCGACGTCACCAACGCGGCCAACGACTACGAGCACTTCGCGGCCCTCGCCCACTCCCTCGACGGATCCGTCCGCGACACCCCTATGAACGCCCTGGCCTACGTCCGGCGCCGGCCGATCGGCGTGGTCGCGGCCATCACGCCGTACAACTTCCCGCTGATCCTGGCCGGTTCGAAGATCGCCCCCGCACTCGCGGCCGGGAACACGGTGGTGCACAAGCCGGCCGAGGAGACGCCGCTCAGCGCGCTGTACATGGCCGAACTCTTCAAGAAGGCCGGCGTCCCCGACGGTGTGGTCAACGTCGTCACCGGCGGTCCCGCGGCCGGTGAGGCGCTGTTGCGGCACTCCGGGGTGGACAAGGTCGCCTTCACCGGCTCGACCGCGGTGGGCCGGAAGGTCGCGGGCATCGCCGGTGAGTCCCTCAAGCCCGTCACCATGGAGCTCGGCGGCAACGCGGCCCATCTCGTCTTCGAGGACGCCGACCTGGAGAAGGCCGTCGGCGCGATCATCAAGGGCTTCGTCTTCAACACCGGGCAGTTCTGCATGGGCGCGCCCCGGCTGCTGGTCGCGCGCCCGGTGTACAGCACGCTGCTCGGCATCCTCGCCGACGCCGTGCCCGGTGTGCCGCTCGGCGACCCGCGCAGGCCCGAGACCGTGGTCGGCCCGATGGCGGGGGAGCGGCACCTGCGCAAGGTCGAGGAGTACGTCGACCTGGCCCGCAAGGAGGGCGGCCGGATCGTCTGCGGCGGTGAGCGGCTCGACCTCGACGGTGGCTACTACTACCGGCCCACCGTGATCGCCGACCTGCCGAACGACTCCCGGGTGATCCAGGAGGAGATCTTCGGCCCGGTCCTCACCGTCCAGCCCTTCGACTCCGAGGACGAGGCCGTCGAGCTCGCCAACTCCACGCCGTACGGCCTGGCCTCCGGCGTTCAGACCGGCAACCTGGCCCGCGCCCACCGGGTCGCCGACCGGCTGGCGGCCGGCATCGTCTGGGTCAACGACTGGGCGATGCTCGACCCCGCGGTGCCCTTCGGCGGAGTCAAGGACTCCGGCTTCGGCCGCGAGTACGGGCCCGAGGCGCTCGACGCCTATACCACCACCAAGTCCGTCGTCGTCTCGCTCGACTGAGCGCACCGTCAAGGAGATCCGATCGATGTCCATCCCCACCCGTGCCGCCGTCGTCGAGTCCGGCGGGGCGCCCTTCACCCTCTCCGACGTGCAGCTCGACGAGCCCGGACCGCACGAGGCAGTCGTCCGCATGGTGGCGACCGGCCTGTGCCACACCGACCTCGGCGTGGCGGGCGGCGGACTGCCCTTCCCGCTGCCCGGCGTCCTCGGCCACGAGGGCGCGGGCGTCGTCGAGGCCGTCGGCCCGGCCGTGACCGGCGTCGCGCCGGGCGACCACGTCGTGCTGTCCTTCACCTCCTGCGGCGACTGCCGCAACTGCCGGGGCGGCCACCCCGCGTACTGCGCGACCTGGCTGCCGCTGAACCTCATCGGCGGCCGCCGGGCCGACGGCACCAGCACCATCAGCCGGGACGGCGAGGCCCTCGGCGGGCACTTCTTCGGCCAGTCCTCCTTCGCCGAGCGGGCCCTGGTGGACGAGCGCAGCCTCGTGAAGGTCGACCCCGAGGTGCCGCTGGCCTCGATCGCCCCGCTGGGCTGCGGCGTACAGACCGGGGTCGGCGCCGTCTGGAACGTACTGGAGCCGGTGACCGGCAGCACCGTCGTCGTCCTCGGCGCCGGAGCCGTCGGCCTGTCCGCCGTCATGGCCGCCGCCCTCACCCCCGCCACCACCATCGTCGCCGTCGACCGGGTGGCTGAACGCCTTTCACTGGCAAGGGAGTTGGGCGCCACCCACACCGTCAACGCGGCCGAGGCCGACCTCGGTGACGCGCTCGCCGGGATCACCGGCGGCCAGGGCGCCGACGGCGTCGTGGAGACCACCGGCAACGTCGGCGTCCTGCGCCAGGGCGTGGACGCGCTCGCCGCCCGCGGCACCCTGGTGGTCGTCGGCGCCCCGCCGTTCGGTACCGAGGTCGCCCTGGACGTCAACGGGCTGCTCGGCGGAAAGCGGGTCGTCGGCCTCACCCTGGGCGACGCCGAGACCCGGACCTTCATCCCCGCCCTGGTCCGGCTGGTCAAGGAGGGGCGGCTCCCGCTGCACCGCCTGATCAGCAGCTATCCGTTCACGGACATCGACCAGGCGGTGCGGGACATGGGCGCGGGCAAGGCGATCAAGCCCGTGCTCATGTTCTGACTCCAGCCGGCTGTCAGTCCGTCACCAGGACCAGCTTCCCCGTGGTCCGGCCGGTGTCGCCGAGCGCATGTGCCTCGGCGGCACCGGACAGCGGGAAGGTACCGGCGATCGCGGGGCGCAGCTTCCCCGCGTCGACCAGCTCCGCGATCGCCTTCATCCCGCTGTGCGAGGAGTCGACCAGCATGCGCAGCGCCCGCACCCCTAGCCGCTCGGCCTCCTCGTAGAGGTCGTTCGAACCCCCCGGCAGGATCGAGACGACGATCCCGCCCGGGCGCAGCACGCGCAGTGAGCGCGTGGAAGTGTCGCCGCCGAGCGTGTCCAGGACGACGTCGACGTCCTTCACGGCCTCGGTGAAGTCCGTCTCCCGGTAGTCGATCGCCTCGTCGACGCCGATCTCCCGCAGGAAGTCGTGCTTGCCCGCGCTCGCGGTACCGATCACATACGCGCCCCGCGCCTTGGCGATCTGCACGGCCACATGCCCGACCCCGCCGGCCGCCGCGTGGATCAGCACCCGCTGGCCCGCCCGCACGTCGGCGTACTCGACCAGGGCCTGCCAGGCGGTCAGCGAGACCAGCGGCAGCGCGCCCGCCTGCGTGTGGTCGACCGAGGCCGGCTTGTGGGCGAAGACGCGGGCCGGCGCGGTGACGTACTCGGCGTGCGAGCCGTGGCCCCACGGGTACGACAGCATGCCGAACACCTCGTCGCCGGGCTTGAAGCGGGCGACGCCGATACCGACCGCCTCGACCACGCCGGAGACGTCCCAGCCCAGGACGAAGGGCGGCTCCCCCAGGAAACCGCCGCTCGCGCGGTGCTTCCAGTCGGTCGGGTTGACGCCCGCGGCGCGGACGCGCACCAGTACCTCGTTGGCGCGCGGTGTCGGGCGCTCCACTTCCACTTCCTTGAGAACCTCGGGACCGCCGAGGACGTCCTGGCTGATGGCTCGCATCGTGTTCACAGTGCTCATGGTGAACCAGCCTGCCGGGATCCGCCGCGCTGGAAAATGGCACGATTGCCAACCTTCGATAGGATCGTGCCATGGCAGACATGGAGCGGGTCGTGGTGCTGGCCCTGGACGGCGTCTATCCCTTCGAGCTGGGCATCCCCAGCCGGATCTTCGGCGCCGCCGACGGCCGGTACGAGGTGCTGACCTGCAGCGTCGACGGCCGCCCCGTGCACAGCAACGCCGACTTCACGATCGGCGTCCAGCACGGCCCGGAGATCCTCGCCACGGCCGACACCGTGGTCGTCGCCTCCATGGCTCCCGCGTACATCCCCACGGAGCTGTCCGCAGAGGTCGCCGACGCTCTCGCGCTGATCCGCCCGGACGCACGCATCGTGTCGATCTGCACCGCCGCCTTCGTCCTCGCAGCGGCGGGGCTGCTGGACGGCCGCAGGGCCACCACGCACTGGCACTCGACCGAGGCGTTGCGGCGCCGGTACCCGCTGGTCGACCTGGACCCGGACGTCCTGTTCGTCCAGGACGGCAGGATCCTCACGTCCGCCGGAGCAGCCGCGGGCGTCGACGTCTGCCTGCACATCGTGCGCGCCGACCACGGCAGCGAGCTCGCCAACGCGGTCGCCCGGCGCTGTGTCGTACCGCCCTTCCGGGACGGCGGCCAGGCCCAGTACATCGAGCAGCCGGTGCCGGAGAGCGGCGCCGCGAGCACCGCGGCCATCCGCGCCTGGGCCCTGGAACACCTCGACGAGCCCCTCACCCTGGCCGACCTCGCCGCGCAGGCCCGGATGAGCCTGCGCACCTTCGCCCGTCGCTTCAGCGACGAGGTCGGCCTCAGCCCCGGCCGCTGGCTGATCCAGCAGCGCGTCGCCCGCGCCCGGCATCTGCTGGAGTCCAGCGACCTGTCGGTGGACCAGATCGCCGGCCAGGTCGGCTTCGCCACGGGAGCCTCCCTGCGCCAGCATCTGCACGCCGCGATCGGGGTGTCGCCGCAGGCGTACCGCCGCACGTTCCAGGCGGCGGCCGCACGGTAGGCCAGGCCCACGCCTTCCTGACGACCCCTCACGTCAGGCGGGCGACTTCCGTACGGCCGCCGCCCCATGCCAGACGCGCACGGTCCAGGGGCCGCCCGGCAGACCCGAACGTTCCCGCCCCGTGCCGCGTCGAAGGATCAAGACAGCGGGGCGGACAAGGGGGGGCGGACATGCGCGGCGGACTCGTAGCGGCGGCAGTGGCGGTGCTGGTGGCGACGGCGGCCGTGGGGTGCGGTGCCGGGGAGGATCTGGTCGTGGCGGGTACCGCGCCGGCCACGCCGTACGGCGGCCCGCTGCACGTCCCCGCCCGCAATCTCGACGAGCACGGCGCCCGCGCCGTGCTCGCCGGTGCGGGCGCCGCGGGCCGGGCCCTGGAGTGCGACGGGGACATCTACTCCGGCGGCGTCAGCGATCCCTGGAGCGAAGGGGACGGCGGAGGGACGCCCGAGGAGGGGCTCCGTGCCTACTTCGACATGGAGCAGCCCGAGGTGCCGCGGTACGGCTATCGCGTGGAGCGCGAGGAGGACGGCCGCGTCCTGTTCTCCTACGACGTCGACGGACGTACCAAGGTCGCGGTGGTCGTCACCGAGGACCGCGAGGACCGTCCCGGCTGGGGCCCGGAGAGCAGCGCCTCCTGCGACCCCGCCGAACTCCCGGAGAGCTTCACGGACTCCCTGGAGACCGAGATCTGGACCGACGCCGACGGCCGCCGGGTGCCGACCACCGAGATCAGCAGCTCCGCCGGATCGGCCCACTGCGACTGGCAGGACGTACATTTCCTCGAACTCGGCGTGAACCCGGACCGCAGGATGTTCGCCCGCGATCCCGAAGGTGTTCTCGACCGCGCCATGCTGAACGCCGCGTACGACGGCGACGTACCCATGCCCGACGGTGCGCACGACACCGGATACCGGCTCGGCGACTGGCGGTTGTGGCTGGCAGGGGACAGGCTGACGGCGTATGTCCGCACCCTCGATGGTGTCGAGGCCTGGCCGCTGGTGCCGGACGGCATGGGCTGCAAGTGATCCCTCGGATCTGCCGTCACGGCGCGTCGATTTCTCCGACTGTGCAGGTCAGTAAGGGCATTTATCGATTTACGTTCTCCTGGCGGACAGTGATGGAACCCTCACTTCCGCCGACCTGCGAGGTTGATCCTTTTGCGTTCAAACCCGATAAGCTCCCGTTCGGCGCTGCGAGTTGACTCGGTCGTGACTTGCTCTCGATCGGTCATCGCGCGGTGCGTACTCATGAGTGCGATCGCCTTTGCACACCCCCCTTGATCGATCGTCGCCTCGAAGGATGCAGATGGAACTCGCCACACCGCCGCCGGCGGCGCGGCCCCCTGTCGCCTGGTACAGCTGGTGGCTCATGCCGCTGGCTTTAGGAGGTGGGACCGTTGCCGCCACGTTCATGAGCTCGGAGCGAATAACCACCGCCGTCGCAGGCGTCGCGGCGACCACGGCCAGTGCCGTGTGTGTCCGCCTCCTGCTGCGGACCCGAGCACACCTGCGCAAGTCCGAGGGCGAGTTCCGCTCGTCGCAGGCCGAGCACTCCCAGCAGTGGCAGCAGCACGTGGCGGGCCTGGAGCGGAAGTTCAGCTCCGACCGCGCCGCCCTGGAGAACCGCCTCGCCGAGCAGTCCGGCGCCTACGAGGCCCAACTGGCCGAGCAGGCCCACGCGTACGAGGAGCGCCTCGCCGAGGAGAGCAGCTCCTACGAGGAGCGCATCGCCGCCCAGGCCCAGTCCTACGAGGCGCAGCTCGCCGACCAGGCCGAGGTCTGGCAGGAGCAGCTGGCCCACCAGCTGGCCGCCGTGGTCCGGCTCGCCGACGAGCAACTGCCCAACGCGCTGAAGCAGTTGCGCGAGGGCGACGCCATCGATGACGTCCTGCCCAGCGTCAACCAGTGCGCCAAGGTCAGCACCGAGCTCCAGGCCAACCTGCGCAAGGTCCTGCGCACCTCGCTGATCGGTGTCGAGGAGGAGTTCAACCGCTCGACCTCCGCCGAGCAGGCCGTGATCAGTGTGGGCAACCGTATCCACGTCCTGACCAGCAAGCTCCGCGGCCGGCTGCACGAGATGCAGGGCGAGCACGGCCGACTGCCGGCTGTCGCCCGGGGTCTGATGGAGCTCGACCAGGCGATCGGCCCCGCCGACTGTCTCGCCGCGAGCATCAGCGTCCTCGGCGGCTCGGACCGTCCCGGCCGCCAGTGGCAGGAGCCGCAGCGCCTGCTCAGCGTGGTGCGCGGCGGCATCGGCCGGATCAAGGACTTCCACCGGATCGACGTACGCCACCTGCCCGAACTCGGCGTCGACGGCGGCCTGGTGGACCACCTCACGCTGATCTTCGCCCATCTCCTGGACAACGCCGCCCGCTACTCGCCGCCCACCGAGCCGGTGCTCGTCTCCGGCAAGGAGGTCCCGAACGGCGTCGGCATCGAGATCCAGGACTCCGGCAAGGGACTGAGCGAGGAGAAGAAGCGCGACGCCGAGGAGGCACTCGCCGGAACCGGGGCCGGACCGGGCCTCGGCGGTATCTCGGAGGACGCCACCATCGGCCTCAGGGTCGTCGGCATCCTCGCCCGTCGCTACGGCATCCGCGTCACCTACGCGGACTCGCCCTGGCTCGGCACCTCGGTGGTCGTCGTGGTTCCGCACAAGTACTTCAGTCCGCTCCCCGCGGCCGATCCGGTCGCCGTCGCACCGACCCTCCAGGCCTCGGCCGCCGCACCGGCAGCCGCGTCGGGCGCTGCGGCCGTCGTCACCGAGGCGGCGGGCGTGGCGGAAGCGGCCGAGGACATGGACACCACGCCCGGCGGACTTCCGCGGCGTCGCAGCAAGCGGTCCGAGCCGGTGCAGTCCGGGCCGGCCGAGCGGTCCGAGGAGACGGCCGTCGTCGCCGTCCCGCCGGACGCGTCGTTCGCCGGCCTCGCCGCCTTCGCCACCGCCGGACGCGAGTCCGACGACGGCGGCGGCACGGGCGCCGGCAGCGACCCGACCGCCGGACGCGAGTCCTTCGAGCACCGCACTGAAGAGAGCGACAAGTCCACATGACGCAACAGGGAACCGACGTGAGCTGGGCGCTCCGCGATCTGGTGGAGAGCATCCCGGAGATCCGCTTCGCCCTCGTGGCCTCAAGTGACGGCAAGGCCATCACCTCGTTCGGCGCCGAGGACCCCGACGACGTGGACCGCTTCGCGGCCGTCGTGGCCGGCCTCCAGGCGCTGGCCCAGCCGGTGGCCGAGCAGTTCCCCAAGTACGCGGGGCAGCTGCGGCTGGCGATGATCGAGGTCGACGGCGGCCACCTCTTCGTCGTACGGGCGGGTGTGGAGACGTATCTCGGTGTGCTGGCCCGCGAGGGCCTCGACCAGGGGCTGCTGGGGCATCAGATGAGGGACCTGGCCCGGCGGATGGGTGAGCTTCTCGGCACCACTCCGCGCCTGGAGGAGCACTCTGGATGAGTGCTCCCCGCCGGCCCACGGACCCGTCCGGTCTTGAGCGCTACTACGTCCTCACCCGAGGACGTAGCGGACCGGGCGGTCCGGCGTCGAGTCTCGACGTGGCGACCCTCATCGTCTCCCGCACCACATCCGCCCCGGGGATGCAGCACGAGCACGAGGAGATCATCCGGCGCTGCCGCGATCCGCTGTCGGTGGCCGAACTCGGCGCCCATCTCGGGTTGCCCTTCAACATTCTCGCGGTGCTGCTTGCAGATCTGCTTGAGGCAGGCCGCGTCGAAGCTCGTGACCCCATCCCGGCGCGCGACGCCGGTCGCGGGCCCGACCTCGCGCTCCTTGAGGAGGTACTCAGTGGACTTCAAAGGCTTTGACCAACCCGGCGGGTCGGCCGCCGGGGGCACCCGCTCGGTGAAGGTGATGATCGCCGGCGGATTCGGCACCGGGAAGACCACCATGGTCCGCTCGGTCAGCGACATCAAGCCGCTCACCACCGAGGAGACCCTCACCCAGGCCAGCGCCGCCGACGATCACCTCATCGGTGTCGCCGACAAGACGCAGACCACCGTCAGCCTGGACTTCGGCAAGATCGGCATCAACGACGAGCTGGTGCTCTACCTGTTCGGCACTCCGGGCCAGGAGCGGTTCTGGTTCCTGTGGAACGGCCTGTTCAAGGGCGCGCTCGGCGCGATCGTCCTGGTGGACACCCGCCGACTGGCCTCCAGCTTCCGGGCGATAGAGGAGATGGAGCGGCAGGACGTCCCCTTCGTCATCGCCCTGAACGTCTTCCCCGACTCCAAGCACCACCCGATCGACGAGATCCGGGACGCGCTGGACATCCCCCCGCACACCCCGATCGTGTCCTGCGACGCCCGCGACCGTGCCTCCAGCCGTGACGTACTCATCGCCCTGATACGTCATCTGAAGGAACGCTCCGCCGTCGCAATGGAGCCCCGATGAGTGACGACAACCTCGACAGTCCCGAGGCCCCCCGGGGCTGCCCGGTCGCGCACGGTTCGGCCGAACTGGCCCGGCTGTACGGGCCCGAGGCGGCGACCGACCCGCTCGGCATCTACGAGCGGCTGCGCAAGGAGCACGGCTCGGTCGCGCCGGTGCTGCTGGACGGCGACGTCCCCGCCTGGCTGGTGCTGGGCTACCGGGACAGCCGGCGGGTGCTCGACAATCCCCGCCAGTTCCCCCGGGACGCGCGGAACTGGCGGGACTCGCGGGAGGGCCGGATCGCGGAGACCTCTCCGCTGATTCCGATGCTCGCCTGGCGCCCCGACTGCGTGTCCCAGGACGGCGAGGCGCACCGCAGGCTGCGCGGCGCCGTCAACGACGTGCTGCAGGCCGCTGCCGGCCGCGGTATCCGGCGCCACGCCACGCACTTCGCCAACAAGCTGATCGACGGGTTCGCGGACAGCGGCAGCGCCGATCTGGTGGCGGACTACGCCGACCTGATGCCGATGCTCGTGATGTCCCGCATCCTGGGGCTCGCCGAGGCGGAGGGGCGCCGGCTGGTCGAGTCCTGCGCCCAGGTGCTCAAGGGCGGCGAGGACGCCCTGGTGCACGACGGCATGATCAGGGAGATCTTCGGCGAACTCGCCGAGCGCAGGCGGTCCGAGCCCGGCTCCGACCTCGCCACCGGTCTGCTGGAGCATCACGCGGCTCTCGACCACGACGAGGTCGTGCACCATCTGCGTGTGGTGCTGCTCGCCGCGCACGTCACGACCAACCTGCTGGCCCGGGTGCTGCAATTGGTCCTGACCGACGCCTCCCGGCTCTCCGGGCTGATCAGCGGTCAGCTGAACATCTCGGCGGTGGTGGAGGAGGTCATGTGGAACTCTCCGCCGCTGGGCGTCCTGCCGGGGCGCTTCGCCGCCAGCGACGTCGAACTGGGCGGGCACCGCATCGAGGAGGGCGACCTGCTCGTTCTCGGTCTCGCCCCGGGCAACATCGACCCCGAGGTCCGGCCCGATCCGAGCGTCTCGGTGCATGGCAACCAGGCGCACCTGGCGTTCGGCGCGGGCCCGCACGAGTGCCCGGGGCAGAGCATCGGGCAGTCCATGATCGAGGTCGCGGTGGACGTCCTGCTGCACCGGCTGCCGGGCCTGCGGCTGGCCGTGCCGGCGGACGAGCTCACCACGACCGCCTCCACCTGGGATTCCCGGCTGGACGGGCTGCCGGTCGAGTTCCCGGTGTGAGCACACCGCTGCTGTGAGTACGCCGCGGGTGCGGGGGGCTCCCCGCCCCCGGCGCGGCGCGGTGTCGCGGGGGGGGGGGGGCCGCCGAGACGCGGGGCGCGCCGGGCTGCGCGGCGCGCGGGGGGAGC
>NZ_JBHYJA010000022.1:51612-85557 GCF_042740355.1 Streptomyces sp. NPDC059010 | reverse complement strand
GCGGGTCCGCGCCTGCGGGGGGGCTCGCGTTCCCTCTCGCTCTTTCCCCCCCCCGTTGGTTCGCCACCCCCCGCCCCCCCCCACCCCCCCCCGCCCCCCCCCCCCGTCTGGCCGGGCGTCAGCCGTCGAGCCAGTCGCCTTCGACGCCCGTGGGACGGTACCCCGTGGCGTTCCAGAGGAAATGCGGGTGGGCGCAGCCGAACATGTAGGAGAGCAGCGCGGTGTCCTCCCTCCCGGTCTGAGGCTCGTACAGGTTGTAGAGCTGTTCGGATCCGACCACGCCGGCGTCTTGTTGGATTTCACGAGCGCGCTCCGTGGACGGTGCGGCGCCGGATGCCTCCACGGCGGCGACGTAGGTGCGGCGCAGGATCTCCCAGGTGCCGTCGACGTTGCCGTACCAGGGGCCGTGCAGTGCTTCGAAGGCGCGGAGCTCGGCGTCGAAGAGGGGCCACGCCCGGGGGTGTTCGGCTCGGCAGCGTGCGGACAGCAGGGCGGCCCGGGTGCTCAGCTCCGGCGCGGTGGGCCGCGGGGCGAAGGTGAGCGTGGTGCCCTCGGTGAGGATGCCGGTGCATGCGTTGGGCTGCAGGTCGCACAGCGGGCAGTCCTCGGCCGGGGGCAGGCCCTCGGTGATGCCGTCGAACCACAGCGCGTGGCGGCCCGTCAGCGCCATCCAGACGATGGTGCTGGACATCAGCCAGGTGTTCCACCTGGAGGGACGCGCCTCGGGCAGGCAGCTGTACTTGATGATGGCGATGGCGGAGGCGGCGTAGAGCGCCTTGGTGTGGGTGGGTATGTCGGCGAGCCAGAAGTTGCTTATCTCGCCGGTGAGGGCGTCGGCTCGTACGTCGGTCATGTCGTCGACGACGCGGCACAGCAGCAGGGAGGCGAGGTGTTCCTCCTGCCAGAGTTCGGTGTCGGGTGAGACGTGCCAGAACAGGCAGTCCATCATCTGCAGGAGTGAGTAGGTGCTCTGGCTGTGCGGGTTGGTCTGGGGGAGCGTGATGCTGCCCGCGTCGTGCTGCTGGAGCCAGTACTCGTCGACGGATCGCTTATAGGCCGCGAAGATTCCGCAGACCAGGGCACGTGCGCTGTTGGTGCTGAAGCTCTCGGCCAGGCGGCCTTCGACGAGTTGGGTGAGGCGCTCGGTGTCGATGGTGTCGATCACGCGCTTGTACTCGTGGAAGAGGAGGATGTCGTCCTCGAAGGAGTGGCGCAGGCCGAGGTCTCGGTCGAGGTCGTTCATCTGCCGGACCAAGGACCATCCGGCGGTCAGGACACTGTCGAGTTCGTCGCGGTACGGCCAGGTCTTGACGGTGAGGGGACGACCGGCGCTCTGCCGCCAACTGTAGTCATCCAGCGTGCGTGCGGGGGGCGTGGGCAGCCGAAGGCACATCGGGCAGTCGCAGACGTCCGTCCGGCCTTCCTCGCGCGGCGGGGCGAGTGCCCGGCTCCGCCAGACCCCTTCCAGCATCGTGCACGTCAGTCGGCAGACCTCGACATCGGTGCTGACCTCGGGGAAGGCTGTTTCGATCAGGCTCAGGCTGGTGTCGAGGCGCCTCAACCTGGCCTGGCCCTCCTCATCGGGCGGGAGGAACGCCGGCTGCGCCAGATGGACGGCTCCCGCCACCTGCAGCGTGGTGCCGGTGTGCGGGGATCCGAGTGCGTCCAGTCGCTGCTGAGCGGCGTGCTGGAGCCTTCGGTGCTCCTCCGTGCTCCCCTTGGCGCGTTCCGCGAAGAGGCGGGCCAGGGCGTGCCCCGCCTCCGTGGGCTGGAGCCGGGCGCTTGGCTGCGCCGGGATCAAGCTGTCGGCGGACGCCTTCGGAGCAGCATCAACGACTCGTGATTTCACACCGGTCTCCCAACAAGCTGTGGTCATGACAACGGAACCGATCGACCGTGGTTGTTGGCCGGTCGTATCTGGGGGTCTTCTGCGCCTTCCGCGAGGCCTCGCCCAACAAGCCGGACTCGCACGACCGGCTCGGGCTCCTGCGGCGAACGACCGCGAGGGGTACGGCTGCTGTGTCGGCAGCCGGGAAAGTGGAGCGGATCGCCTAGCTGCCCGTGGCGGGCGAACCGCCCCGGGCCCGTTCGGTTCTCGAACGCGGCGAGCCGCTCGTCCACGGCGGATTCATCCTCGGCACCGCCGGCCTTGGCGTGAACGGCCTGCCCTTACTCCAGATGTCTGCTGCCGGGGGTGTCGAAGGGGAGATCGAACGTGACGTCCTGAGGCATGCGCTTCCTTCCGGGAGACGGCGAAAAAGACTCCCCCCGCCCTGCGAACGGGCGGCCGAATTGGCCACCCGTGCACTCGAACTCAGCTTCTATGGCCGAAAATTGAACCGCGAAGCGCTACGAGACTTCCCAGAGCGTAAATGATCTACGCGTGACCTCACCGTGATGTCCGTTACTGCCTATGCCTCTTGAGCTGCGTATACTCGCGCGCCCCCCACATACGTCTGCGCGACCCGCGTGTCGCCGATCGCCTCAGCCGCCCCGTCGAACGGATCGCGGTCGAGCACCACGAGATCGGCCAGCGCGCCGACCCGCACCTCGCCCGTGTCGTCCAGGTGGTTCACATACGCCGAGCCCGCCGTGTAGGCGGCGAACGCCTCGGCGAGTCCGATGCGTTCGCCGGGCAGGAAGACCGGCGTGTCGCCGCCGCCCGGTGCCACCCGGTTGACCGCCACATGGATGCCGTGCAGCGGATCGGGGCTGCTCACCGGCCAGTCGCCGCCCGCCGCGAGCCGGGCACCGGAGCGCAGCAGGGCGCCGAACGGGTACTGCCACGCGGCCCGTTCGGGACCCAGGAACGGAATCGTCAGCTCGTCCATCTGCGGCTCGTGCGCGGCCCACAGGGGCTGGATGTTCGCGACCGCCCCGAGCCGCGCGAATCGCGGTACGTCGGCGGGCTGGACGACCTGGAGATGGGCGAGGTGGGGCCGCGTGTCGCTAGGCCCGTTCGCGCCGCGCGCGGCCTCGATCGCGTCCAGCGCGTCGCGTACGGCCCGGTCGCCGAGGGCGTGGAAGTGGCACTGGAAGCCGAGCGCGTCCAACTCGGTCACGTACTTGGGCAGTTGCTCCGGGTCGATGAAGCTGGTGCCCCGGTTGGCGGTGGCGCAGCCGCACTTGTCGAGATAGGGATCCACCAGCGCGGCGGTTCCGGTCTCGGCGACGCCGTCCAGCATCAGCTTGACGCTGGTCGCGCGGAACCGGCCGTGGCTCAACGCCTCCCGCCGTTCGGCCAGTTCGGGGATCTGCTCGGCGCCGCGCTCACGGTCCCACCACAACGCGCCCACGACACGCGCGGTGAGCGAGCCGTCCCGCGCGGCCGCCAGATACGCCTGCGACGGGTCGTCCATGCCGAGGAACTCGCCGACCAGCGCGTCCTGCCAGGCGGTGATGCCGAGCGCGTGCAGACGCCGCTGTGCGTGCAGCAGGGCCGCCACCCGGTCGGCCTGCGTGGCGGGCGGGGTGAGCCGCCCCACCAGCTGCATCGCCCCCTCCTGAAGGGTTCCGCTCGGCTCACCGGAGGCGTCCCGGTCGATCCGCCCGTCGGCCGGGTCGGGCGTGTCGCGCGTGATGCCGGCCAGCGCGAGGGCACGGCTGTTGACCCAGGCGCCGTGATGGTCCCGGTTGGGCAGATACACCGGCCGGTCCGGCACCACCGCGTCCAGCAGCTCCTTCGTCGGCGTACCGCCCTCGAACGCCTCCATCGACCAGCCGCCGCCGGTGATCCACTCCCGCTCCGGGTGCGCGTCGGCGTACGCCCGCACCGCGGCGAGCGACTCGTCCGCCGTCCTCGTACCCGTCAGATCGCACTGGGTGAGCTCCAGCCCGGCCGGCACCGGATGCACATGCGCGTCCTGGAAGCCCGGCAGCAGCAGCCGCCCGGCGAGGTCCACCACCTCGGTCCGCTGTCCGGCGAGATCGTGCACCTCCTCGCGCCCTACGGCCGTGATGCGCTCGCCGGTGACGGCCACGGCGGTCGCGGTACGGCCCTCGGGAGTGAGGACGGGGCCGCCGGTGAAGAGGAGATCTGCGTACATGTTCCTTTTCCTGGTCGGGAGTCAGCGAGAGGTGGCGAGCAGCTGGGGCGCGTCGGAGTCGGTGCCCTTGCCGGTCTGGAAGTACGGCGACCTGCGCACCCACCGGGCCCACGCGGCGGCCACGAAGCCGGACGCGATCATCGCCAGGGGAGTGGACAGCAGGAACCACCCGTTGTCCGCGCTGACCTCGAAGTGGTCGGCGGAGGTGTAGAACGACCAGCCCAGATAGCCGCCGAGACCGAGCAGCGCGAGCGCGCTCAGCGTGGGCAGGACCACCGCGCGCACCCCCTGCCACCAGTCCTCGCGCAGCAGGGCGCGGAAGCGGACGGCGGCGGCGAGGGCGGTGAGGGCGTACGACAGGGCGACCACGATGCCCACCGCGTTCACGGTCGCCATGATCATGTCGGCCAGGCGTGGGATGACCAGCGCGAGTGCCGCGACCATCGCCGCCAGCGCACCGATCAGTACCGTGCCGACGGCCGGAGTGCCGTACCGCGGGCTGACCTTGGACCACACCGGCCCGAGCGTACGGTCCCGGCTCATCGCGAACATTCCCCGGGCCGTCGGAATCACCCCGGCCTGCAGCGAGGCCACCGCAGAGAACATCAGGGCGATCAGCGGGAGCGCCGCCCACGGCTGGGCGGCCAGCCGCTCGCCGAAGAAGGCGAGGCCCTCGGGGCCGTGGCCGACCAACTCCTTCTCGGTCAGGACGCGTTGGAAGGCGACCGAGCCGAGCAGGAACAGCCCCAGCATGCTGAACAGGGTGGTGATCCCGGCCCGGGACGCGTCGCGCGGGTCACGGACCTCCTCGTTGACGGTGAACGCCGACTCGAAGCCCCAGTAGCAGAACACCGACAGCAGCAGGCCCTGCGCGAGCGCGGTTGCCGAAGGGATCGCGAACGGGTCGAACCAGCTCAGGCTGAAGTCGTGCGGGCCGGTGACGATGCCGTATCCGCAGAAGCCCAGCAGGACGACGTACTCGAAGACCAGCAGTCCGGCCTGCAGGCGCGCGGCGGTGCGGACGCCGGTCACGGCGGTCAGGGTGACCGCCACCAGGACCGCGATGCCGACCGCCGTGGTCTGCGCGGTGGAACCCGGGTCCAGCGCGAGGCCGCCCACCCGGTGCAGCCCGGCGTCACCCGCGAGCTGGAGCAGCGCCGAGCCGGTGACCGCGGTGGTGTACGCGAGGAACGCCACCACCGCGACGATGTTCACCCAGCCGACCATGAAGCCCAGCCAGGGGGTGAGCGAACGGCCCACCCACACATAGCCGTTGCCCGCGTTCGGCTCGACCTTGTTGAGCCGTGAGTAGGCGCCCGCGATGCCGAGGACCGGCAGGAACGCCAGCAGCATGATGGCCGGCAGATGCAGGCCGACCACGCCGGCCGTGACGCCGAGCCCGATGCCGATGCTGGTGGTGGCGGCCGTACTGGAGGCGGCGATGGCGATGCCGTCCAGGACGCCGAGGGACTTGCGCAGCTCGGGCCGCGGCGGGTCGACGGTGTAGGGCTGCTGGTCGGACATGGCCGGTCTCCGCTCGCACCGGGGGCCTGGACGGCCCCGATGAGCGGACATGAAACTGTCCGGGGGGTTAACAGGTCAACACTGTTGTCGTAAGGTGCGGGCACCGGCCCGAGGGAGGCAGTCCATGAGCGAGCGCGTCGTCCCGCCCGCCGCCCGGCAGCGCAGGCGCCCCACCAAGCAGGGCGTCGTCCTGTCCGGGGAACTGATCGTCGAGACGGCCCTCAGACTGATCGAGGAGCACGGCGCGGACGCCCTCTCGGTACGCCGCCTCGGCCGCGCCCTCGGCGCCGACCCCAGCTCGCTGTACCGGTACTTCCGGCACACCGACGACCTGATGCTCGCCATCGCCGACGAACTCATCGGCCGAACCCTGCGCACCTGGCGCCCCACCGGCGACTGGCGCGCCGACCTGCGGGATCTCGGCCTGCGTATGCACGCGGGGGCCCTCGCGCACCCCCGGGCGGCGGTGCTCAGCTCCTACCGGGTGACCGGGCGGGCGTACGAGATCCAGGCCGTCGAGACCATCCTCGGCGTACTGCGCGGCGCCGGGTTCCCCGACGCCGAGGCGGTGCGGATCTACCACGCCTTCGTCGACCAGGCCCTCGCCCACGGCGCCCTGGACTCGGCGAGCGCGGCGATGCCGAAGGCCGCCCGGGATGCGGAGGCGGCGGTCTGGCGCTCGACCTACGCGCGGCTGCCCGCCGACACCCACCCGCACATCGCCGCCACCGCCCGCCATCTCGTGGCGGACATGCCACGCAGCTCGTACCCGGCCGCCCTGGACCTGCTGCTCAGTGCCGCGGCGGCTCGACTGGCCGAAATCAGCTCCGAGACCGGCCACCCGGCGGCCACACTGGACACATCCGTCACCACCGCATCAAGGGAGGCCGTACGCCGATGACCCCGCCGCCCGCACGCCCCGCCGAACAGCGCAAGCAGGACACCCTGCACCGTCTGGAGCACGACCAGGACGCGTGGGTCGCCACGGCCGAGGTGGACGGCGGCGTGCCGTATCTCGTCCCGCTCTCCTTCCTCTGGAACGGCTCGACCCTGCTGCTGGCCACGCCGACCAACAGCCAGACGGGCCGGAACCTGAGGATGACCGGACGGGCGCGCATCGGGATCGGACCGACCCGCGACGTCGTCATGATCGAGGGCACGGTGGACACGCTGGTGGCCCCTGCCCAGCTGCCCCCGGAGGAGGCCGACCGCTTCGCGGCCAAGACCGGCTTCGACCCGCGCCGGCTCACCACGCCCTACCTGTACTTCCGTGTCCGCCCGGACCGGGTGCAGGCCTGGCGCGAGGCCGGTGAACTGGACGGGCGGGAGCTGATGCGGGACGGGAAGTGGCTGGTGGCGGACTGAAACCGCCCGACCGGGACACCCGTGGGGGACAGGGCGAGGGGGCAGGACCGTCCCGCGCCCAGGACCCTGCGGAGGAACCATGGCACTGGTGAAAGCGGGCTTCGTGGTGCTCGACTGCGCCGAACCCGAGAAACTCGCCGTGTTCTACACGGAACTGCTGGAGGGTGAGCAGACGGACGCGACCGCCAACCGCGTCGAGATCAGGGGCGCCGACGGCACCCGGCTCGCGTTCCGCCGCGACATGAACGCGACCCCGCCGAGCTGGCCTCGCCCCGAGAACTCCCTCCAGGCCCATCTGGACTTCGCGGTGGAGGACCTGGACGCGGCCGAGCGCCGGATCGTCGGGCTCGGCGGCCGTCCCCTGGACACGAGGGAGGCATCGGGCCCGTACGAGGAGCGTGGCTACGCCGACCCGGCCGGCCACTCCTTCACCCTGCGCCGCTCGGCCGCCACGGCACCGAAGCACGGCTGAGAGTCGTCGTGCCGGTCGGTCCGAAGGTGCTCCGCGTCGGCCTGAAGATGCTCCCTGAGGATGCTCTGAGTGCTGTCAGTCACGCCCGCCCTTCTCGCTGACCGGCCACACCCCCGTCGAACGCTCGATCGCCTTCGCGCCCGTGCGGTCCGCCACGCTGCGTGCCACCGCGAACAGGGCGCCCTGGACCGCGGCCGCCAGCAGGATCTCGCCCCAGCCGCGGTCCCGGTCCAGCGCGTCGGGGGCGTCGTCCTCGTGCCGTAGCGCCGTCCACGTCTTGCGGAAGGCGAGCCCGGCCAGGGTGCCGCTCGCCCAGCCCAGCGCGAATCCCATGGGCTTGTAGGCCAGGGGCAGCTTCAGCTTCTTCTTCGTCCTCTTGGCCACGTGGCCGCCTCCTTGCTGTCAGGGCCGCCCCCGGGCGGGGACTTCCTCGGCCGCCGGGACCGGCCCGGGCGGCGTCCCGTCGCCGAACGGCCTGCCGCCCAGCCTCTCCCGGCCGTGCGGTGCCTGCCAGCCCGACAGATCCGGCCCGAGGGGCACGATGCCGGTCGGGTTGATGCCGCTGTGCACCCGGTAGTAGTGCCGCTTGATGTGGTCGAAGTCGACGGTGTCACCGAATCCCGGCGTCTGGTAGAGGTCGCGGGCGTACGCCCACAGGACCTGATTCTCCGTCAGCTTCCAGCGGTTGCACTTGAAGTGACCGTGGTAGACGGCATCGAAGCGGACCAGCGTGGTGAACAGCCGGATATCCGCCTCGGTGATCGTGTCGCCGACCAGATAGCGCTGCCCGGCCAGCCGCTCCGCAAGCAGCTCCAGGCGCCGGAACAGCCGCGCGCACGCCCCCTCGTACTCCTCCTGGCCGGTGGCGAAGCCCGCCCGGTACACACCGTTGTTCACGTCCTCGTGGACATCGGCCATCACACCGTCGATCTCGTCCCGCAGCGCCTTCGGATAGAGGTCGGGCGCGCCGTCGCGGTGCAGGGCCGTCCACTCGGTGGCGAGGTCGAGCGTGATCCGCTCGTAGTCGTTGGTGACTAGCGTCCCGCTCGGTACGTCCACGATCGCGGGCACGCTCACCCCGCCCGGGTGGCCGGTCTCCCGCCGGTCGTAGGCCTCGCTGAGGAAGCGGATGCCGAGCACCGGGTCACGGCCGCCGGGGTCCAGGGTGAAGCGCCAGCTGCGGTCGTCCTGGATCGGGTCGGCGATCGCCATGGACAGGGCGTCCTCCAGGCCGAGCAGCCGCCGGGAGATCACCGCCCGGCTCGCCCACGGACAGGCACGGCTGACCACCAGCCGGTAGCGGCCCGCCGCCACCGGCCGGCCGTCCCTGCCGTCCGCGGTGATCCGGTCCGTGAAGTGGGCCTTCGACCGCTCGAAGGGCTTCTTGCCGTAGGCGGTGTTGCCCCCGCCGCTCATGATCGCGCTCCTCTCTGCCGTACGCCGTCACGCGTCCTTGTCCAACGCCGGGTTCCCCGATCTGGCCGGATCCCTCGCATTCCGCGGAATTCCGGATCTCGCCGGATCCCCGGGTTCCCCGATTTCCGCCGTCGGCGCCGTGTGAGCCGGGGCGACCGGGGCAGTCGGCGTGAGTGAGCAGCACGTCCAAGGCACCGAAGGCGGACCGCAGGACCCGTGTCACCGTTCTGGTGGCCCTCGCGGCCAATCTCGTCATCGCCGTCGCCAAGGCGGTCGGCGGAGTCCTCGCCCAGTCACCCGCGCTGCTGTCGGAGGCGGCGCACTCCGTGGCGGACAGCATGAACGAGATCTTCCTGCTGGCCGCGCTGCGCCGCAGCCGCCGTCCCCCCGACGCCCGCCACCCGTTCGGCTACGGCAAGGAGCGGTTCTTCTGGTCGCTGCTCGCGGCCGTCGGCATCTTCGTGATGGGCGGCTGCTTCTCCTTCTTCCAGGGCTTCGAGGCGCTGCGCGGCGGCGCCGAGGAGCAGTTCAGCGGCTATGTGGCGGGCATGGTCGTGCTCGGGGTCGCCTTCGTCGCGGAGGGCGCGTCGCTGGTGCGGGCGCTGTACCAGGTACGCCGCCAGGGCGGTGTGTCGCAGGGCCTGCGCGACCCGGCCCTGCGCACGGTGGTCGCCGAGGACGCCACGGCGGTGCTCGGTGTGACCCTGGCCTTCGGCGGCATGGCGCTGCACATGGTGACCGGGCAGGTCGTCTGGGAGGCGTCCGCCTCGCTCGCGATCGGCGCGCTGCTCGTGTACGTCGCCTACCGGCTCGGCCGCGACGCCCGTGACCAGCTGATCGGGGAGGCCGCCGATCCCGAGGCCGACGCCGAGATCCGCGCCCTGCTGGAGGAGCAGCCGGAGATCGACAGCGTGGAGGCGCTGTTCACCATGAAGACGGGCCTGGAGACCGCCCTGGTGGCGGCCCGTGTCGATCTGGTGCCCGGCCTCGACAGCGAACAGGTCGAGGAGGTCGCCGTCCGCATCAAGCGGTCCATCGGCCGCAGCGTCGCCGAGGCGGACCAGGTCTTCCTCGACGTGACCGAACGCTCCGCCCGCGAGGCACAGGGAAGCCCCGCCGCGACGGGGGAGCGCGGCGGGGCCTGACGCACGTGTGCCCTACGAACTCAGGTTCATGCGTCTTGGTGGAAAAAATTTCCGAAGCCCTGCTCAGGCCTCGTCGAACGGCTCCAGCACGAAGACCGGGATCACCCGGTCCGTCTTGTCCTGGTAGTCGGCGTACGCCGGATATGCCGCGACGGCACGCTCCCACCACTCGGCCTTCTCCGCGCCGGTGATCTCGCGGGCCTTCATGTCGCGCTTCACCGGGCCGTCCTGAAGCTCCACCCGGGCGTCGGCCTTGACGTTGTGGTACCAGACCGGGTGCTGGGGCGCCCCGCCCAGCGAGGCCACCGCGGCATAACGCCCCTCGTGCTCGACGCGCATCAGCGGCGTCTTGCGGATCTTCCCGCTCCTGGCACCCCGGGTCGTGAGCAGGATCACCGGCATCCCCGTGTTCATGAGGGTCGTCCCCTGGGTGCCGCCGGAGCTCTCGTACAACTCCACCTGGTCGCGGACCCATTTGGTGGGGCTGGGCTCGTACTCACCGTCTAGAGGCATGGCATCGTCCCATTCGTCGTGTCCGGGCGCTGACTGGCGTCTGTTCTCAACACCGGTACGTGAACACCGGTACGTGCGGAAATCATCCTGCGGCGCCTACACCGGCATCCGCACGGCCATCGTCAGGATCACGCCGCCGGACACCAGCGCCGTCACCAACCGCCCCCGGCGCCCGGTCAGCACCCGCCCCAGCAGCGCCCCGCCCCCGGCGAGCAGCAGTTGCCAGCTCGCCGACGCGGTGAACGCGGCCAGCACGAACACGCCCTGCTCCATGGGGGATACGGCATCCGTCGCGCGGGTGCCGAGGACCAGGGCGGCGAAGTAGATCACGGTCGTCGGGTTCAGCAGCGTGATGCCGAGCAGCGCCAGATAGGCGCGCGCCGGGCTCGGGGGAGGAGGGGGCGTGGCGCCGGTGGTGAGGCGCTGGGCGCGGTAGTGGCGTACGGCGGTGATCGCGCCGCGTACCGCGAGGATCGCCAGCACCAGGGCGCAGGCCCAGCGCAGCGGCACCAGGACCGGACGCAGCCCGGCCGCGAGCGCGGCACCGCCGAGGGCTGCCACCAGGGCGTAGAGCCCGTCGGCGGTCGCGACGCCGAGCGCGGCGCAGACCCCGGTCCGCAGGGACGTACGGGCGGTGAGGGAGACCAGGTAGGCCGCGACCGCGCCGACCGGGACGGCGATGCCGTAGCCCGCGACCAGCCCCGCGACGAGCGCGCCGGTCATGACGTGGGAAGCGTCGGCCCCCACGGTCGGCCGGACTGCTGCTGGGACCGCGCGGCGGAAACGGCGACGGTCGGCGGCAGGAAGGCGAAGGTCGTGGGCATGGCCGGATTCTGCGGGTGGCGACAGCCCGCCGACAAGCGAATTTCTTCGCGGAGCAGGCCGGCCGCCCCCGAGATCGAAGCCCTGTACGACGATCCCCGGCCAGATTGCCCGGATGCCTGATGTGGCCGAACTTGGCGTCGCCCTGGTAGATGCCCCAGGCATCTAATGAAGATCGGTACGACGTACTCTTCGTCTGCGAGGTCTTCCATGACGGACATGACGGCACCGCACACCGTCGCCTTTCCTCAGAACCGCACCTGTCCGTACCACCCGCCCACCGCCTACGACCCGCTGCGCGACACCCGCCCGCTGGCCCGCATCACCCTCTACGACGGCCGCGAGGTCTGGCTTGTCACCGGTCACGGCCTCGCCCGCACCCTGCTGGCCGACCCGCGGCTGTCCTCCGACCGCACCCGGCCCGAGTTCCCCGCGCCCACCGCGCGGTTCGCGGGGCTCGTCAAGCGCAAGAGTGCGCTGCTGGGCGTCGACGACCCCGAACACCGGGTCCAGCGACGGATGATGGTCCCCAGCTTCACGCTTCGACGCGCCGCCGAGCTGCGCCCGGAGATCCAGCGCATCGTGGACGAACGGATCGACGCGATGATCGACCAGGGTGCGCCCGCGGAGCTGGTCAGCGCCTTCGCGCTGCCCGTGCCCTCGATGGTCATCTGCGCCCTGCTCGGCGTGCCCTACGCCGACCACGACTTCTTCGAGGGACAGTCACGACGCCTGCTGCGCGGCCCCACGGCCGAGGACACCATGGACGCCCGTGACCGACTGGAGGTGTACTTCGGCGAGTTGATCGACCGGAAGCAGAAGCAGTCGGAGCCCGGTGACGGCGTCCTGGACGACCTCGTCCACCATCAGCTGCGCGACGGCGCGCTGGACCGCGAGGAGCTCATCGCCCTCGCCACCATCCTGCTGGTCGCCGGCCACGAGACGACCGCCAACATGATCTCCCTGGGCACCTTCACCCTCCTCCAGCACCCCGACCGCCTGGCCGAGCTGCGCGCCGACCCGGGGCTGACGCCCGCCGCGGTCGAGGAGCTGATGCGGATGCTGTCGATCGCCGACGGGCTGCTGCGGGTCGCCGTCGAGGACATCGAGGTGGACGGGCAGACGATATCGGCGGGCTCAGGCGTGGTCTTCTCGACGTCGGTCATCAACCGCGACCAGGACGTGTACGCCGAGCCGGACAGCCTGGACTGGCACCGCCCGACCCGCCATCACGTCGCCTTCGGCTTCGGCATCCACCAGTGCCTCGGCCAGAACCTGGCCCGCGCCGAGATGGAGATCGCCCTGCGTACCCTCTTCACCCGGCTGCCGACCCTGCGCCTTGCCGTCCCCGCGGAGGAAATCCCGTTCAAACCCGGCGACACGATCCAGGGGATGCTGGAACTCCCCGTGACCTGGTAAGAGGCTCCGGTCATGCACAACGAAACGCGCGAGACACTCGACATCCACATCGACCACGACGTCTGCATCGGCGCCGGCCAGTGCGCCCTCGCCGCCCCGTCCGTCTTCACCCAGGACGACGACGGCTTCAGCACCCTGCTGCCCGGCCGGGAGGACGGCGGCGGCGACCCGATGGTGCGGGAGGCCGCCCGGTCCTGCCCGGTCAGCGCCATCACCGTGTCGGAAGAGGGGAGCTGACACCGGCCACCTCACCCCACGCCCGAGCCGTGGCCGGGTCCCGCACCTCGTGCCGGGCCCGGCCGCAGAGCCGGTGCGAAATCCCCGCCCGCGCCGCGACGCGGGCTCTCAACGCGCCGCCAGCAGCGACCGCGCCGCCTCCCGCGCCTGTGCCGCAGGGCGCGTACCGCCCGTGATGCCCGCCGTGACCATGGCACCCTCGGCCAGCAGATACAGCGGCCCGGTGAGTGCCTCCGGCAGCCCCGCCCCGGCCACCAGTGAGGCCAGGTAGTCACGGAACGCCCGCTTGTGTGCCCGCACCTGGTCCGCCACCCGCTCCGACCGGGCGCCCAGCTCGCCGTACGAGTTGATCCAGGCGCACCCGCGGAAGTCCGCCTCGCCGAACCACTCCTCCAGCCAGTCGTAGACGGCCAGGATCCGCCCCTCGGGGTCCGGCACCCGCTCCACATGGGCGGCGAGCCCGCCGCGCCAGCGCACGTCACGCCGCTCCAGATAGGCCTCCACCAGCTGCTCCTTCGCCGGGAACAGCTGGTAGAGCCGCTTGAGGGAGACCCCGGAGGCGCCCCGGATGTCGTCCATGCCGACGGACTGTATGCCGCGCCCGTAGAACAGCTTCTCCGCGGCGTCCAGCGCCTGCTCCCGGGCTGTTGCGCTGTCCATGAACGACCACTCCTTGACGCGAGAACGTGCGTTCTCCTACGGTAGCAGCCATGTGGAGAACGCGCGTTCTCCCTTACTCGTACCGCCGTTTCGGCACCGGAGGATGACATGACCGACCGCCCGCCCCTGCCGCCGTTCACCCGCGAGAGCGCCGCACAGAAGGTGCAGGCCGCCGAGGACGCCTGGAACACCCGCGACCCGCACAAGGTCGCGCTCGCCTACTCGGAGGACTCGGTGTGGCGCAACCGCGACACCTTCGTCACCGGCCGCGCCGAGATCGTCGAGCTCCTCACCGCGAAGTGGGCGCGCGAGCTGGAGTACGCGCTGCGCAAGGACCTGTGGGCCTTCGACGGCAACCGCATCGCGGTCCGCTTCCAGTACGAGTGCCGGGACGCCGAGGGCCAGTGGTGGCGGTCGTACGGCAACGAGCTGTGGGAGTTCGACGAGCACGGCCTGATGACCCGCCGCGAGGCCGGCATCAACGACGTGCCGATCGAGGAGGAGGAGCGCCGCATCCTCGGCTCGCGCCCCGAGAACGAGCGCGGGCTGTCCTTCCCGGTCCGCTAGGTCCGCTTGGCGCGTCGAGTGCCGTGAGTAGGGTTCGCGGGTGACCGAACACGCCCGCAAGCCCTTCCTCTACGTCGTCGTCTGCGCCGCCGGGATCGCCGCGGACGTCAGCAAGCTGATCACCGCCGCCCAGGAGCGGGACTGGGAGGTCGGCGTCATCGCGACCCCGGTCGCCATGAACGGCTTCTTCGACACCCGCGCCGTCGAGGCCCTCACCGGCCGCCCCATCCGGTCGGCCTGGCGCACGCCCGCGGATCCCCGCCCCTTCCCGCCGCCCGACGCCGTCGTCGTCGCCCCGGCCACCTTCAACACGCTCAACAAATGGGCCGCCGGCACAGCCGACACCCTCGCCCTGGGCACCCTGTGCGAGGCGTACGGCCTCGGCGTCCCCATCGCCGTCCTGCCGTGCGTGGCCGACGCGCTGGCCGCCCATCCCGCGTACCAGGACAGCCTGATACGGCTGCGCGGGATGGGCGTGCGCTTCGGGGAGCCGTACACCGGTGAGCCGGGCGAGGACGGCGGGCGGCCGGAGTTCGGGTGGGAACGGGCGCTGGAACTGCTGGAGCGGTGACCCCGCACCCCGACAGGGGTCTCGGGGCCACCGCCCGGCCCGGGAAACGGGATCGTCAGCCGACGACCCGGCCCAGTTCGATCCGGTCGATGTTCGGCGCCCACGCGCTCGCGTTCCCGAACGTCACCGTGTTGGACCCCTTCTTCAGGTCGACGGGGACGCCCAGCGTCCAGTAGTCGTCCTGGCTCCAGGTGTTCTTGAAGGTGACCGTGCGTGGCGCCCCGCCGCCGACCGTGATGTCCGCCGTACGGGACATGATGTCCGTGTTGTAGGCGTGGCCGTTGTCCCGCCGGTCGTTGTGGGCGTAGTGGACGACCAGGACGTAGCGGCCGGAGCGGGGCGCGTCCACCGTGAACGCGGCGGTGCCCCCGGGGCTGTTGCCGAGCGAGCCGATGAAGGAACCGCCGGACGCATACGGCGAGTCGACCAGTGCCGCGCCGCCCGCGAGGGTCGCCGAGGCGGCCTCGTAGGAGAGCGTGCCCGCGGTCGAGCCGTCGCCCGAGACGTCGAGGGAGCGGACGGCGGCGTGCCGGGCGGTCAGGGTGACGCGATTGTTTCCGGCCACCAGATACAGCCGCAGCGGCTTGCCCGCCTGCGCCGTCACCGTCTCCCCGTGCAGCGCGAGCCGCACGGGCGCCGTGGCCTGCGGGACGACCGTGAAGTAGCCGTCGCGCGGGGCGTAGACGTCGAACACGGCCTTGTCCCCGGAGCGCAGCACGAGGGCACCGGTGCCCACACCGGCCGAGGACGAGTAGTCGTACGACGGGGTGCCGCCGATGTCTGCGAGCGTGGCCTCGTAGCGTGCGGCGGGCACCGCGCCGCGGGCGGTCAGGTCGACGCGGTCGAGCGTGACCTCGGCGTCGCCCTTGGCCAGCGTCAGCGTGTGGGTGCCGGCGGTCAGGGTCAGGCCGACGTCCTTCTTGGCGCGGTAGGTCCAGTTCTCGGTGGACGGGTAGGTGACCGTGACCGGGGCGCCGCCGTCGACGGACAGCCGCTGGGTGGCGGGGCGGCCGGACTGGTTGCCGTAGAGGATCGCCAGGTCGTACGTCCCGTCCTGCGGGACCGTCACGGTGAAGCCGACCTCGCTGGTGGCCGTGTTGAGCGAGCCGACGTCCTTGGTGCCGGAGGCCGCGTAGCCGTTGGCGTTGTCGACCGTGCCCTGGGTGTAGACCTTGCCGCCGGTGATGGCCGCGTCCTCGGCCTCGTACGACGCCGACCAGGGGACGGAGGCGGGGGAGGGGCTGCCGGTGCCGCCCGGGGTGAGGACGATCCGGTAGGCGGACATCTTGTGCATGCCGCGCAGCGGGACGGTCACCGTGCCGTCGTCCGCCACCTTCACCTTCGTCCGGGCGAGGACGCGCGGCGTCGCGTGCTGTCCCTCGTAGCCCGACCAGGCAGCCTCGGCGACGGTCGCGGTGACCGTACGGCCGAAGACGGACCGGGAGACGCCCCGCACCACGACGTCGGAGTCGCCGTCGGAGCCGCCGAGCAGCACCTGGGCCTGGCGGCGCGAGATGTCGAGGGAGGCCAGGCCCTGGAGGGTGTCGACGGTGTCGGCGCGCGGCGGGGTCACCTTGACGGTGTCACCGGTGAGGCCCGCGTACCAGCGGAAGAACCACCAGCCGCCGTTGGGGATGTTGGAGCGCACGACATGACCGCTGAGGTTGCCGGCCGCGTCCCAGTAGGCCGCGTTGGCGTACACCTTGTTGCGCTCGAACATCGACACCCACTGCACGAGCTGCCCCGGTACGGACAGGTCGCGGCGGTTGGCGTACTCATCGATGTTGATCTTCAGGGGCGCGATACCCGCCGCCCGCTCCAGGGAGCGGTAGTCGTCGTAGTGCGCCTGGAAGTCCCGCAGGGAGCCGGAGCCCAGCTCGTGCCAGGTCATCATCTGCGGCAGGACGTTCTCGCGCTTGGCGAAGGCGAGGAAGTCCCGCAGCAGACGGCTGTGGTAGCCGGCCTCGTTGGGGCCGGCGATGCGTGCGTCCGGGTCGATCGCGCGGATGCGCTCGAACACCGTCTTCCAGTCCTTGAAGAACCGGTCCCGGTTGGCCTCGTACTGCGCCTGGTCGGCGACGCCGAGTTTGTACCAGATCTGGTCGGGCTCGTTGAACGGGATGTAGACGAAGCGGTCGCTGTTCGGGTCGGCCGCGATCTCCTTGGCGATCCTGTCGACCTTGGGGAGATAGTCGTCGATGCCGAGATCCTCGTACGGCCACTTGGCGTAGATGTCCTGCATCATCACGTTGATCTCGCCGCCGCCGTTGCGGAAGAACGACTTGGAGACGGTCAGCGCGTCACCGTTGGGGTGCTGGGCGCCGCCCTCCGGTTTCTGCGAGACGCTGGTGATCTTCAGGGGCGCCAGGGCGGCGTCGCTGGGCACCCCGTCGTCGCTGAGCCCGTACAGCGAGCCGTTGGCGCCGAGCATCACCGGGCCCTCGGAGGCGGCGAGATCGACGGAGAGGCGCTGGGGCGCGTCGACCGAGGACGCGGATCCGGCGGCTGCGGGGAGGGTGCCTGCCATGGCGGTGACTCCAAGTACGGCTGCTATCAAGGCGGTTCTGGTGCGGGTTCCGGTGCGGGATCTCGTGCGGGTGGGGGCGATCACGCTGCTGGACCTCCGGTCACTTGACGGCTCCACTGGTGATTCCGGACACGATCTTTCGCTGGCCGACGAGGAAGACGGCGACCATGGGCAGGCTCATCACCACGACGTACGCGAAGACGAGATGCCAGTTGTTCAGATAGAGCTGGGCGCTGGCGACCTGGTAGAGGTTGAGCGGGAGGGTCGCCCGCCGGCCGCCGCCGAGGACGAAGAACGCGTAGAAGACATCGCTCCAGGCGTAGAGCATCACCATGATCGTCGCCGTGGCGATCACCGGCCGGAGCAGCGGCAGGACGATCCGCCAGAAGATCCGCGCCGGTGTCGCCCCGTCGATCCTGGCCGCCTCCTCCAGTTCCATGGGGATGGCGCGGATGAAGCCGGTCATGAAGAAGATCGACGTCGACAGGTACATGCCGGTGTAGACGGCGACCATTCCGGGGCGGGTGTTGGCCAGGCCCAGCTGGCGCAGCTCCATCACGATGGTGATGACGGCGGGCGGCAGCAGCAGCCCGCTGATGCACAGCGCGTACGCCGCCGAGACCAGCCTCGACCTGCGGCGCGCGAACACCCAGGCGGCGCCCGCGCCGAGCAGCAGGACGAGGACCACCGACGGCACCACGACGAGCAGGGAGTTGACGAGGCCGCGCAGCATCTCGCCCTGCCCCACCGCGTCCGCGTAGTTGCCGCCGGGCTGCCAGTGCCGCGGCAGGTCCAGGTTGGGCTTGATGGCCTCCGCCTGCGGCTTGGCGGAGGTGACCGCGACCAGCCACAGCGGTACGCCGACGGCCAGAGCGGCGAGCAGCAGGACCAGCGCGGGGCGGCCGTGGCGCCAGGCGGTGGACGGGGTCACAGCAGCTGCTCCCTTCGCCGCAACCCGACGACCAGCGGGATCGCCACCGCCACCACGACCAGGAAGAGGACGAGGCTCATCGCGGACGCCTGGGCGTACAGGCCCTGTCCGAAGATCCGGAACATATAGATGTTGAAGACCTCCGTGGCGGCCGCGGGCCCGCCGCCGGTCGTGGCCTGCACGATGTCGAAGGTGTTCATCGAACCGATCAGCGCGGTGGTGACGTTGAAGGTGACGGCCGGCGCGAGCATCGGCCACCGCACCGACCAGAACGTCCGCCAGGGCCCGGCGCCGTCCATCCGGGCGGCCTCCAGCATGTCGCCCGGGATGCCCTTGAGCCCGGCGAGATAGATCAGCATGGCCAGGCCCATCCACTTCCAGCCGTGGATGAGGGTCACCACGACCAGCGTCCACGTGGTCGAGCCCAGCCACGGAACGTCCGTGCCGAGCACGGAGTTGAGGACCCCGTCCTGGTCGAGCAGGGCCTGGAAGACATATCCGGTGGCGAGCGCCGAGATCAGCACCGGCAGGAAGAACACGGCCCGGAAGAACCGGTTGAAGCGGGTGTCCTGCTCCAGCAGCAGCGCGAGCACCAGCCCGAACGCGTTCTGGAACAGCGCCGCCAGCAGCGCGTACAGCAGCGTCGTGCGGATGGCGCGCAGCAGGGAGCCGTCGTCGGCGACGGTCCTGAAGTTGTCGAGGCCGGTGAAGGCGATGTCCGCGTGGTACGAGGACCAGTCGGTGAACGGGTAGTAGAAGTTGAGCAGGTTCGGTACCAGGAAGAACCCCGCGAAGACGACGATCGCGGGCAGCGCGAACCACCAGGGGTGGTGCACGGCGGCCCGCGGCAGCCGCCCCGCGCTCCGCGGAGCCCCGGTCACCGTCGTGTCCTTGGCGCGTACGACCGTATGAGTCATCGTCAGAACCCTGGCGCGCCCTGGGCCTTGGCCACCTGCGTGAACTGGTCCTGGATGGCCTGGGCGACCTGCCGCGGGCTCTTCTTGTCGAAGATCATGTCGGCGAGGTAGAGGTGGGTGTCCGGGGCCACGATCGCCTTGGCCTGGAAGACGCCGATGGCCTTGGGCAGGGCCGCGACCTGGTCCTCGGCCGTCCGCGGCAGCCCGTCCGGGGTGGGCACGGACGGCTGCACGGACGGGATCTTCATCGCCTTGATGTAGTCGGCGTAGTCCGGGCCGAGCCAGAAGGCCAGGAACTGCCGGGCGGCGTTCTGCCGCTTCTCGTCGCCGGTGCGGAACGCGACCACGCCGTTGGTCTGGTCGGGGGAGTACAGGCCGGTGGCCGAGGAGTTGGCGATCGGGAACCAGCCGATCTTCTTGTCGATCTCGGCGGTGGAGTACTTGGCCTGCAACTGGCTCTGGAAGGAGGTGACGTTGAGGACCATCCCGGCCTCGCCCTTCCACAGCGCCTCGGCCTGACCGGTGAAGGTGCCGGTGCGGTGGTTCTTCTGGGCGAGCCCGGCGTCGAGCAGCTTCTCCTTGTACTTCTTGATGGCGCCGACGACGACCGGGTCGGTCCACTTCTCCTTGTTCCGGTTGAGCCCGTCCCACCACTGCCGGTCGAGGTCGGTGAGCTGGACCTGCATCTGCCACTGCAGGGGCCACTTGTCACCGCCGGCCTCGTAGAAGCCGGCCGCGTCGGTCCTGTCGACGACCTTGTGGCCGAGGGCCAGGAGCTCGTCGTAGGACTTCGGGAAGTCCTTCTCGCCGAGCCCGGCCTGCCGGAAGACGTCCTTGTTGTAGTAGACGCCCAGCATGGCGGGGCTGGTGACGATCGCCGCGTACCGCTTGCCGTCGATCATGCCGAGCGACTTCTCGGTCTCGCCCAGCCGTGACTCCCACGGCTCCCCGTCGAGGGTGAGCAGGTTCTGCTTCGGCTGGATGAACGGCAGCGTGGAGATGGACGGTTGCCAGAACATCAGGTCGGGACGGTCGCCCGAGGCCAGCTTCGTCGGCACGTTCTGCTCGTACAGATCCGGGATCGCCTCGGTCTCCACCTGGGCGCCGGTGGCCTTCTCGAAGGCCTCGACGACCTGCTTGGGCGCGTTGACCGTGTTCTGCGCCGTCCACATGGTCAGCCGCACACCGTCCAGGCGGGCGGTCGGGTTCACGGCCGGCTTCCCGGCGTCGGAGCCGGCGTCGCCCGCGGTGGGGTCGCTGCACGCGGTGGCGGCCAGGGCACCGGCGCATATCAGGGCCAGCGCGGGGAGGGCTCTTGTCTTCATTGCGTACCTCAAGTTGCCTCTCGTGAACGGTTGTTCAGGGCGGCGGTACCGAGATCTAGAGGTGGGCGGGCGGCGGCCCAGAGCTCTCCCGCACCACCAGTTCCGGCACGGAGACGGGGTGCGGGTCGATGGGCGCGGACTCCTCCAGCACCCCGTGCAGCAGGGCGAACGCGGCGCGCCCGAGGCCGGTGAAGTCCAGGCGTACGGTCGTCAGCGACGGCGTCAGATAGGCCGAGTGCGGGGCGTCGTCGAACCCGGCCACGCTCACCTCGCCGGGCACGGACCGGCCGGCCTCGTGCACGGCGCGCAGCACCCCGAGCGCGAGGTCGTCGTTGCCGCACAGGATCGCCGTGACGGCCGGGTCCGCGGCCAGCCTCCGGCCCGCAGCATGGCCGCCCGCCGGGCCCCAACTTCCCTGCACGGGACGGGGTTCCGGTGCCCCGGCCTCCCGCAGCGCCTGCCGCCAGCCGGTCGTACGGGCGCCGGTGCGGCGGGTGCTGGACGGGATGGCGACGTAGTGCACGGTCTCGTGGCCGAGGGAGAGCAGATGCCGGGTCGCCGCACGGGCGGCCTCGCGGTCGTCGGTCCACACCCAGGGGCGGCCCGGGTCGGGCGGGCTCGCCGGGGTCTCGACCACGCCGACGACGGGCAACTCGGCGGGGACGGCGCCGAGGGCCCGGACGCCGGCCGGGTCGTAGGCGATCACGATCAGCCCGCCGCCCGCGTCCGCCGCGCGCTGCACCTCGGCGGCGACCGCGGCATCGTCCGCCGATTCCAGGACGCCGATCCCGACCGCGTAGGACGCGGCACGGGCCGCCTCCTCCACTCCCTGGAGGATCGACGCGTAGCCGTAGTGGGTGGTGTTGGCGGTGAGCACGGTCACGCCCCGACTGCGTCCGCTGGCCAGCGCGAGCGCGGTGGCGTTGCGGCGGAAGCCCAGCTCGTCGATGGCGGCGAGCACCCGCTCCCGGGTGGACGGCTTGACGCTCGGATGCCCGTTGATCACCCGCGAGACGGTCTGGTACGAGACCCCGGCGGCGGTGGCGACATCCCTGATGCTCGCCGGGCGCCTTGTGTGACCGGTCACATTCATGCGAGGATTGTGACCGGTCACACAGAGGGCGTCAAGAGAGGGAGAACAACTTGACCGGTGCGGTGGATGCGGAGCGGACGGCCGCTCAAGGGGCGTTCGACTGGGGCCACTCGAAGCTGACGGCCGAGTTCGCCACCGCCTCCGACGGGACGCTGCGACTGACCCGGCTCGGCGGCACAGGTACCGGCACCGGCGCCGACCCGGAGTCCGCCCTCCCGCTCGTGGAGCTCACCGCGCTCGGCCACGGCAGCGGCTGGTCCGGCTCGCGCTTCACCGGAACGGCCCTCGGTTCACGGCTCCGGTACCGGGCGCACCACAGCGGTCGTCGCGGCGAGTGGGACTGGCTGACCGTCGAACTCCACGACCAGGACACCGGGTTGACGGCGTTGGTCGAGCTGACGTCGCCCACCGGAGTGCCGGTGCTCCGCTCCAGGGTCCGGCTGCGCAACGAGGGCACACAGCCCCTCGTCGTCCAGTCCGTGAGCAGCCTGCTGCTCGGCGGCCTGCCCTCCCCGGACGCCCTTGACGTGCACCGGGCCCGCAACGACTGGCTCGCGGAGTGCCGTTGGTACGCCGAGCCGCTGCGCGCCGCCGTCGCCGACATCAACCGCGACGCCCACCAGCACGACAGCCGCGCCGCCCTCGCCCTCACCGGGCGCGGCAGCTGGCCCACCGACGGCCACCTGGCGATGGGCGCGCTGACGGACCGGGACTCCGGCCGGACCTGGCTGTGGCAGATCGAGTCCCCGGCCGGCTGGCGCTGGGACCTGGGCGAACACGAGCGCGGCAGCTACCTGGCCCTGAACGGCCCCACGGACGCGGAGCACCAGTGGCGGGTCCGGCTGGCGCCGGGCGAGGAGTTCACCACCGTCCCGGGCGCCCTCGCCCTCGGCACCGGCTTCGACGAAGCGCTGGGCGCCCTGACCACGTACCGCCGTGCCGTACGCCGCCCGCACCCGGACCACAGCACGCTCCCCGTCGTCTTCAACGACTACATGAACACGCTGATGGGCGACCCGACGACGAGGAAACTGCTGCCGCTGATCGACGCGGCGGCGCAGGCGGGCGCCGAGTACTTCTGTGTGGATGCCGGCTGGTACGACGACTCCGCGGACGGCGGCTGGTGGGACACCGTCGGTGCCTGGCAGCCCTCGTCGCGGCGCTTCCCCGACGGCGGGATCCGCACGGTCCTGGACCGGATCCGGGAGCGCGGCATGGTCCCGGGGCTGTGGCTGGAGCCGGAGGTCGTGGGCGTACGCAGCCCGATCGCGTCCGAACTCCCCCCTGAGGCCTTCTTCCAACGCGACGGCGTGCGCCTCGCCGAACAGGGCCGCCACCAGCTCGATCTGCGTCATCCGGCTGCCCGCGCCCACCTCGACAGAGCGGTGGACCGGATCGTCGGCGACTGGGGCGTGGGCTATCTCAAGCTGGACTACAACATCGTGGTCGACCCGGGCACCTGCGCCCCCGGCGACATCTCCCCGGGAGCCGGGCTGCTCGGCCACACCCGGGCCCATCTCGACTGGCTGTCCGCCGTCCTGGACCGCCACCCCGGGCTGGTCGTCGAGAACTGCGCCTCGGGCGGGATGCGCATGGACGGCGCCACCCTCGCCGTCACCCAGCTCCAGTCCACCAGCGACCAGCAGGACCCGCTGAGCTACCCGCCCATCGCCGCGTCCGCACCCACCGCCGCGCCGCCGGAACAGGGTGCCGTCTGGGCCTACCCGCAGCCGGAGTTCGACGACGACCTGATCACCTTCACGCTGGGCGGGGCCCTGCTCGGCCGCATCCATCTGTCCGGCCACCTGAACCGGATGTCGGAGCACCAGCTCGGGCTCGTCCGGGACGCGGTGAGCACGTACAAGTCGATCCGCGGCGACCTCGCGACGGCCGTACCCTTCTGGCCGCTCGGTCTGCCCGGGTGGACCGACGAGTGGCTGGCCCTCGGGATGCGGGTGCCGGACGGCCCCTCGTACGTCTCGGTGTGGTGCCGCGGCGCAGAGTCCGAACTGCGGTTCTCCGTACGGCCCTTGGCGGGCCGCGAGGTGCGTGCCGAGATCCTGCATCCGTCCGCGCCGACCGCCTCCACGGCGAGCTGGGACGGGGACGGACTGCGAGTGACCCTGCCGCGGACGCCGGGCGTGCTACTGATCCGGCTGACCGGGTGAGAGAACCCGCCGGTGCCGCGGCTGCGCCCGCAACGTTCCCCGCGGGCCGCACGCGCGGGTCACAGCCGAGCGGCACCGACACATGAGTCACACGGCTGACGGGCACGCGTTCACCAGGTCGAACAGGCCGAAACGCGGGCTATTGCGCTGCTCCTGACGCGTTCTACTATCACCAACCGAAGAGCCTCGTTCCCCTTGTGAGGGAATCAAGGCGACTGCCCCCAGACCCCGGGCTCGGAGCGACAGGAAAGACCTCCAGGGAACCGGAGCCCGCATTCCGCAGCGAACGGTCCAGCGGACCCCGGTCCCTCGTCCTCCGGACGTTCGAGCTGGGGCGCACTCCCGCACGCCTCAGGTTCCGTGAGGACGATCCTGCGCGAGGCGCCCCGTGGTTTGGGGAGCCACATGGGTCCTCGCGCCGGCGGCCGCCGCTGACGCCGACTCACGGCGGCGGCCGCCGCACACAGGCCCCGCAGAGGGCCCTTTCCGATGGAGAGTTGCACAGGCTCGGGCCGCCGGGAAGACGGAAGAGCGGCTCTGTCCCGTTCCTGGCAGTACGGGAATGAGCCGTTGCGGGCGAACACCCGCCCGGGGACTTCAAGTGGACCGTAGGTTGACCGATTGACCGGTTTTCCGGACGGCGAAGATCGAGTGGCCCATCCGTTGCGCATCCGTCGCCGCTGCGCGGTCGGCGCTCGCTGTGCGAAGTAGTCTGCCAGTGAGTCCGCGGGTGTCGTACCCGCTTCCGTCGGTGACAAAGTGGGGTCCGGTGATCAGCGACGGCATGGCCGAGGTGCTGCGGTCGCTGGGCCGCGGCCCGGGCGACGAGGTGATGCGTGCCAGCGCCGAGGTACTGGCCGCCGACGGTGTCGCGGTGGCGCTGATGGTCGGCAACGGCCACCTGGCGGAGCCGCTGTGGTGGACACCGGGCGCGAGCGCGCGATTCGAGGAGTTGCAGTACACCCTCGGTGAGGGGCCGGGCCCCGAGGCGATCCGTACGAGAACGCATGTGCTGGAGCCGGACCTTGAGGCAGTGCGGCCGGGACGCTGGCCCGCCCTCGTTCCGGCGGCCCGCAGGGTCGGCGTGCACGGCGTGTGCTGCTACTTCCTCGGAGTGGGCGGCATCCGTCTGGGGGTGTTGACCGTGCTGAGCTCACCGGATCGCAAGCTGACCGAACAGCAGCATGACGACGCCCTCGCGCTGGCCGCCGGACTGACCACCGCCCTGCTGTACGAGAACCAGCCAGGTGCCTGGCCCGGCGAGGGCGAGGTGACCCAGGAGCGGACGATGTGGGCGTCCGGCGGTCTGCACCGGCCCGTCGTGCACCAGGCCACCGGGATGATCAGTGTGCAGCTCGATGTGTCACTCGGGGAGGCCCTGGTGCGACTGCGTGCCCATGCCTATGTCAGCGGACGGCCGTTGGGCGAGGTGGCCCAGGATGTGGTGGCCAGGAAAATCCGATTCAGCAACGATGTGAATGGGCCTTACCCGGCCGACGGCGGAAAGGGATGATCGGCATGGCTCGCGAACAGCGTCTCGCCGAGATCTTCGTCGAGCTGGCGGACTCCCTGATCGACGATTTCGACGTCATCGACCTTCTGCAGCGTCTGTCCGCCCGCTGCGTGGAACTCCTGGACGTCCAGGCCGCCGGCATCATGCTGTCCGACGGACGAGGTGAACTCCAGGTCGTCGCCGCCTCCGACGAGCGGACCCATCTGCTGGAGCTGTTCGCCCTGCAGCACCGTCAGGGCCCTTGTGTGGAGTGTTTCCGCACCCGGGAGCCGAAGACGAACATCGATCTGACCGACGCGGCGGCGACGGCCGGCTGGCCGGGCTTCGCCGCGCGGGCGCAGGAGACCGGCTACGTGGTCACCCACGCGCTGCCGTTGAGGCTGCGGCAGCGGATCGTCGGAGCGCTCAATCTCTTCCAGTCCCGTCCGGGGACGCTCGCGGTGGCAGACATCACCCTCGGGCAGGCGCTGGCCGATGTGGCCACCGTCGCCATGTTCCAGCAGCGGACGCTGGAACAGGCGCACGTCGAGAACAGCCAGCTGCAGAGCGTGCTCACCAGCCGCATACTGATCGAACAGGTCAAGGGCGTGCTCGCCGAGCGCTGGGGCACCACGGTCGACCAGGCGTTCACCGCGTTCCGCGCCTACGCGCGCGAGCACCGGCTGGGTCTGGCCGAGCTGGCCCAGGAGATCGTCGACGGCAGGAGGCACTCTGCCGCCATTCCGCCGCCCGAGACATCGATCCAGGACATGGGCCCGAGCCGGTGACGCGGTCAGGGCCGGTCGGACGGCCGATCGTGTGGAGGGTGTGACCCGCCGGGCACGCTGTCGACCACTTCCTGCGCCACCTCGGCCAGCCGGCGCCGGTGGTGACGGGCGTAGCGGCGTATCTGCTCGAAGGCCTCCTGGAGGCTCAGCCCGCGCCGCTGCGCCAGCACTCCCTTGGCCTGCTCGATGATCACCCGGGACGACAGCCCGTGCCGCAGCTGGGCGGTCAGCACCGCGCTGTCCCGCAGGGCGCGTTGCTGGATGATGCTGATGGTGGCCATGTTCGCGAGGGCCCGGGCGAGCCGCAGCCGATCGGCGTCCAGGGGGGCCGGGCGTGTGTTCAGCAGGACCAGTGCGCCGATCACCTGGTCGCGAAGCCGCAGGGGCACCGCGGCCACGGAGGTGAAGCCGAGGTCGTGGGCGGCACGGCTGTACCGGGGCCAGGCCGCCTGTGCGTGGGGGTGGTCCAGGGGGATGTCGGGGATCGGGCGACCGGCGCGGAGGCAGTCCTGACCGGGGTCTCCTCGATGTTCGACGCATGGGGTCTGCAGCGTGTGCGTGCGCTCGTCGGAGGCCGCCATGTCGAGGACGCGGCCCTGGGAAGAGGCCAGCAGGACACCTGTCGCCGCCACGTCGAGCAACCGGACGCAGTGTTCGGTGAGCGTGTGGAGGAAGGCGGACACGTCGAAGTCGTCGCCGCCCAGGCTGTCGGCCAGTTCGACGAAGGAGGCGGCGAGATCCGTCTCACGGGACTCGTAGGGCATGAGTGCACCTCGTCTCGCTACATGCCGACCACGCTCGCAGATTCCCGCACCCCGTGCCAGGGGACCAACGGCCCCTGGCCCGAGCGACCGGATTCACACCGGTGACCGCCAAAAGGCCGCCCGGTGGGGCCTGTCCGGCTAGTGGGGCCCGTCCGCCGGGAACTCGCTGCCGCATGGCCCCGCCCCCTCGCTCCCGGCCAACGGCACACGCTCACCGCTCATCGACATCGTCCGGTAGTAGGCCCCGATCCGCTCGGCCGAACGCCCCACGTAGTGACCGATGAACGACCGCCGGAACCGGTCCGTCGTCCGGTTGGGCTGCGAGCCGTGCACCACGCTGCCGTTGAAGAACAGGACATCCCCCGGCTCCATGTCGACCGGCACGGCCGCCAGCCCGGCCGGTGGCGGGACGTACTCCCGGGCGAAGGACACCTCGGCGTCCGCCGACTCCGGGCAGAAGAGGTCCATCGCATGTGTGCCGGGGACGACTTCGAGCCCTCCGTTGTCCCGGTCGATCACATCGCAGGCGATCCACGCCGCCACACAGGTGCCCGGCTCGACCCGCAGATAGAAGTTGTCCTGGTGCAACGCCTGCCCCCGGGCCCCTGGCGGCTTGAAGTAGAACATGCTCTGCGCGGCCAGTACCTCCTCCCCGAGCAGCACCTCCAGCACGCCACGCAGCCGGGGATCGAGCAGCATCCGCAAGGAGAGCGCGTCGATCTCGTGCGGCTGCATCACCCTCGGGTACGCCCGCAGCGGGTCACCGTCCGACGGCCGTGGCTCGAAGTGCCCGGGCACCGGCCCGGCCGCGTGCAGCGCCGTGAACCGGGCGCGGAGGCGGTCGATCTCGTCGTACCCGAACAGCCCGCGTACGACGGTGAAGCCGTCCTCGCGGAACTGGCGGAGCCCGGCCTCGGGCAGGATGGGGGCGTCGGCGGCGTCGATATCCGTGGCTGTCATGGCTGCACTCCTCGGTCAGATGTCCTCGCCCCAGCACGCTAGGCCGGTGTACATCACAGGAGGATGACCGTGAGCGCTGACGGATTGCCCGTGGCTGCCACATCCGGTGATCCCGCCCCGCCGCCGGGCGTGGTGGTGGTCGGCCGGTTCGACCAGCCGCCGGGGTACGGAGTCAACCGGCCGCGCGGCGCGGACAGTTGGCTGTTCACCTGGACGACCGGCGGACAGGGCCGGCTCCGGCACGGCGGCGCCGAGGCGCGGGCCGGGGCGGGGGACCTGGTGGTGCTCGCGCCGGGTGTGCCGCACGGCTACGGCGTCGAACCGGGCGCACCGCACTGGGAGTTCTGGTGGGTGCACTGCCAGGCCCGCCCCTCCTGGCGGTCCTGGCTGCGCCCGTACGACACCGGCGACGGCCTGTACGTCGTCACACCGACGCCGGACGCGGTGCACGGCCGTATCGAGGCGGCGTTCCGGCGGATGCTCGCCGACGCCCGCTGGACGGGGACGGAGGCGCCGCCCGAGATGGCGCCGGGCGACGAGTCGGTCGCCGTGGCACACGGCAGCGCGGCCCGCGAACTCGCCCTGTGCTCACTGGAGGAGGTCGTGCTGCTCACCGCCGGCAGCGCGCGGACGCCCCAGCCCCGCCCGGGTGTCGACGCGCGGATCCGTCGGGCTCAGGCACTGATCGCCGCCGACCCGGCCGCCCCGCACACCGTCCGCTCGCTCGCCGGGCATGTCGCCCTCTCGCCCTCCCGGTTCGCGCACCTGTTCGCCCAGCAGAGCGGGCAGTCACCGATGCGCGCGCTGCGTGAGGCGCGGCTGGGACACGCCGCCCGGCTGCTGGAGAGCACCGACCTGTCCGTGGAACGCGTGGCGGCCGCCTCCGGGTTCGCGAGCCCGTTCCACTTCAACCGGGTGTTCCGCGAACGGTACGGGATGCCGCCCGGTGCATACCGGGTGACCGGTTCAATGGTTGGCACGTGACCTGTGAAGGTCCGGTGAAGGCGGATGCGCCCGTATGACCAGGCAAAAGGACGGGAGGGTGGCCCGTCAATGGTTTGCGCGGGAACCTCGGTGTCGCCCAGTGAATACCATTTCCAATTGTCTCGTGGATACATCGCAATGGCCACGGCCGACTATTGACCGTTTGTCAAACAGTGAGGGTCGCGCACGCAATGCACAAAAACTCGGAATCCCTTGTTCCCTGCCGCTGACCTGTGCAAAGGTGTGCCTCGCTCCCATGTGCCTCACGCTTCACAAGAGTTGCGCCCGGGGCATACTCATTGGTATGGACCTTTAATGCCGCATGCCCTCCGGAGGAATGCCACCGTGCATGACGCTGGCCCGTCGAATTCCCCTCGCGACGCCCGTCTCTTTGAAACGACCGACGCTCAACTGAGCGCCGAACTCAAGAGGTGGACCGGGGCGGCACCAGCGCTCCATCCCGTGGGTGAACTCCTCGACCGGCACTGGGAAGCGGGCTTCGCCTACGCGCGGCTGTGCACGGTGGACGCCCGTTCCGCGGGAATGCTCACCACTGCGGCATTCACCCGGCTTTTCGGCGAGACGCTGCGGCAGACGGGTCCGTCGGCCGCGTGGCGCCCCCAACTCCTCGTCACCGTACGGCGGATCGCGGCCGAGTGGGACACCGACCGCAGACGGGAACTGCTCCACCCGGAGCTGCGGTCCGAGGCGGACGGCGCGGAGCGTGCCGCCGCCCGTCTGCTGCCGCCGGTGAACCGCCGGCTGCTGACCGGTGCCTTCCAGCGGGTTCCCCAGTCGGCCCGCTGTCTGCTGTGGCACACCGAGGTCGAGGCGGAGCCGACGGCCGTACCCGCCGGACTCCTGGGCCTCGACGAGGAGTCCGCCCGCGTCGAACTGGGCCGGGCCCACGACCGGTTGCGCGAGGAGTGCCTCCAGGTCCACCGCGAACTCGCCCCCGAGCAGGAGTGCCGGCGCTACCTGCGGATGCTGGACGTCACCTACCGGCGCGGCGGCGTCGACATCGACCCCGACCTGCGCGAGCACCTGAACCGCTGCGGCCACTGCAGCGACACCGCCGAGCAGTTGAACTTCTTCAACGCGGGGCTCGGCCTCGCACTGGCCGAGGCGGTCCTCGGCTGGGGCGCGGGAGCCTATGTGGAGGCGAGAGCGAGACAGGCCGAGGAGCCGGCGGAAGCCGTTGCCGCCCCGGCCGCGACGATCGCCGGCGAGTCCTTCTTCGCCGACGGCGCCGGCTCCGCTCCTGGGCGAGGCACCCCTGATCAGGGCCCTGCCCCTGCCGGAGAGGGCCCTGGGGGCGAAGGTCCCGTCGCCCCCGCCCCGAAGCCCCTTGCCGCACAGTCGTTTGCCGCGGAGTCGTTTGCCGCAGAGTCCTTCGCCGCGGACACCTTCGCGGGGGAGTCCTTCGGCGGTGAGCCCTTCGCTCCCGGGGCCGAGGCGTTCGCTCCGCTCGGCGGGATACCCGCCCCCGCGGGCGAGCCCTTCACCACCCCGGACCCGGCCTCCGCGCCCCCGCGGCCCGGCCCCCGCAGCGCACGCCGAGCCGCCCGTCGAGCCGCACCGCGCACCGGCCCGGCCACCGTCTCGCGTTCCGGCGCCCCCGCCACCACGGCCCCCGCCGGTCCCACCGGCGAGACCCGCAGTTGCTCCGGCCGCTCGGCCCTCAAGGCCGCCCGCCGTGCCGCCCGGCGCCGCAACCTCACCGCGGCCGTCGCGACCGTCAGCGCCCTCGTCGTCCTGCCACTCGTCGTCTGGTCCGCGCTCGGCTCAGGAGACAATCCCGCCCCGGTGGCCGAGGACCGCCCCTCCGGAACACCCGGCTCCGAGGAGGGCCGTGCCACCAGCAACCCCTCCTGGGCGGGCGCGGCCGAGGCGGCTAAGGGAGATCTGCGGGGCCGGCTGCACAACATCGGGTCGGGGCTGTGCGTCGGCATCGTCGGCGGGAAGGTCGCCGAGAACGCCGAGACCGAGCTGACCAAGTGCTCCGCGGCGATCGGCCAGCAGTGGTCGTACGAGACCGACGGTCTGATGCGCAGCGCCGCCGACCCCGGCCTCTGCCTCGACTCCCATCTCGGCTACTCGGTACGGCTGGCCCGGTGCACCGGGCTCTCCGAGACCGAGGCCAAGAACGTCCGCTACGACTTCACCCTCCAGGGCACGCTGGTGCCGCGCTTCAACCAGGACCTGGCCCTCAGCCCGGCCGCCACCGACGGCTCGGGCGCCCTGGTCCTCAAGACCCGCGACGACGACGGGGACGCCCAGCACTGGGTGATCGACACATCGAGGACGGACCTTCGGATGGAGGTGGTCAACTGGGGCTCGGAGGTCGAGGCCGACTCGGCGCGCACCCCCACGCCGACCCCGAAACCGACGCCCTCGCCGTCGAGGACCCCGACCGCCACCCCGACACCGTCCGCGACCCCGTCGACCGCACAGCCGACGTCCACGAGCCCGTCCCCGACCGACGCGTGCTCCTACGACCCGTACTACTGCTCATGGGACGGCCAGGGCGGTCAGGACGGCTGGTCCGGCGGCGGCTACGGGGGCCCGGGCGGCTATGGATACGGCGGCGGATACGGGTATGGCGGTGGCTACGGGTACGGCGGTGGCTACGGGTAAGGCGGTGGATGCGGCGGTCGCTGACCGGCGATCAGCCGCCGGTTCCGGGTTGGACCACCGTCAGGAACACGGAGGAGTTCTTCCCGGCCACGGGTACCTCACCGGCCGTCCACGCCACCTTGAGCGGGTCCCGCTCGTCCGGCGGTGTGACGAGCAGCGCCTGAGGCACGGCCGTCTTCGCCCCGGTGATCTCGGGGCTGGCGAAGGTCAGCCCGGCCCAGGCGCTGCGGCCCGGGGCGAGCGAGACGGTCGTGGGCGTGTCGGGGGAGCGCTTGGGGTCCGGGCCGAGCTGCCGTCCGGACGCGTCCACGAACGCGGCACCGGGGTAGCCGCGCACGCTGCAGGTCCGGTCGGCCGTGTTCGTCAGCACGATCGGGAAGTTCCGCTGTCCGGCTCCGGGACTGGGGCGGCCGATGGACGCGCGCAGCTCGGAGGTGTGGCAGCGCGGGGCGGCGGCCGCCGACTGGGTCACGGGGCTGCCGGTGTCGGCGGTGCCCGGCGGGGTCACGCCCGGCTCGGTCGTGCCCGGCTCCGCCGAGGGGCTCGCCCCTCCGGTCGTGGCCGGTCCGGTCGTACGGCTGCTCGTGTCGGCCGGTGTCTGGACGGCGCCCGACGAGTCGGCGCCGTTGCCGCAGGCGGCCAACAGGCCCAGCAACGCGACGGCGCCCACCAGAGGAGTCGCTCGGTGGGCCTGGTGTGCGCGGGGTGAGGGGTGGAATGCGCGTGTGCGTCCCATGTTTGTGACGAATCCCCGTTTTCCGGCCGAGTACTCACCAGTCTCCCGGGCTCCCGTCTCACTCCTGGTCGACGAGCCCGATCTCCGCCCAGATGGTCTTGCCGTCCGCCGTGTGCCGGCTGCCCCAGCGCTGGGTCAGCTGGGCGACCAGCAGCAGTCCCCGGCCGCCCTCGTCGAAGATCTTGGCGCGGCGCAGATGCGGTGCCGTGTGGCTGGTGTCGGAGACCTCGCAGATCAGCGTGGCCGCGTCATGGATGAGCCGGAGCCGGATGGGGTGGATGCCGTATCGGATGGCGTTGGTCACCAGCTCGCTCACCACCAGCTCGACGGTGAACGACACTTCGCTCAGACCCCAGGTGCCGAGCTGCTCCACGGCCTGCTTGCGGATCGGCGCGACCAGCGCCGGGTCGGCCGGGATGTCCCAGGTCGCGACCCCGGAGGCGGGCAGCCCCTGAGTGCGGGCCAGCAGCAGCGCCACGTCGTCGGCGGCGCCGCCCGGCGGGAGCAGGGCGTGCAGGATGTGGTCGCAGGTCTCGTCCAGCGAGTCGGAAGGGGCCGCCAGCGCGTCGCACAGCAGCACATGGCCGGCGTCGACGTCGCGGTCCCGGGTCTCGATCAGGCCGTCGGTGTAGAAGGAGAGCACCGTGCCCTCGCGCAGCTCGATCTCGGCGGACTCGAACGGCAGCCCGCCCAGACCCAGCGGCGGTCCGGCGGGCAGCTCGATCTCCCGCGGCTCTCCGCCCGGCGGGAGCATGACCGGCGAGGGGTGCCCGGCCCGGGCCAGTGTGCAGCGCCGGGACACCGGGTCGTACACCGCGTACAGACAGGTGGCGCCGACCTCGCCGGGGCTGCCCTCGTTGCCCGTCTCCTCGGACAGCCGCACCACCAGGTCGTCGAGGTGGGTGAGCAGCTCGTCGGGGGCGAGGTCGATGTCGGCCAGGGTGCGCACGGCGGTGCGCAGCCGCCCCATGGTGGCCGACGCCTGGATGCCGTGGCCGACCACGTCGCCGACGACCATCGCGACCCGCATCCCGGACAGCGGGATCACGTCGAACCAGTCGCCGCCCACCCCCGACCGCGCCGCCGGCAGATACCGCGAGGCCGCTTCGAGCGCGGCGGTGCGCGGCAGGGACCGGGGGAGCAGACTGCGCTGCAGGGCCAGTGCGGTCTCGCGCTCCCGGGAGTAGCGGCGGGCGTTGTCGATGCAGACGGCGGCGCGGGCCGTGATCTCCTCGGCCAGCAGCGCGTCGTCGGGCGTGAACGGCTCGGGGTTGCGGAACCGGGTGAGCACGGCGACCCCGAGGGTGGTGCCACGGGCCTGGATCGGCACCGACATCGTGGTGTGGATGCCGTACTCCCTGATCCGCTCGGCGCGCACCGGGTCCCAGGACAGCCACTGGGCGAGGTCGCCGGTCGACATCGAGGCCACGATGGTGTGGCCCGCCGTCAGCGCGTCGGCCTGGGGTGACGGGGCGGGATACACGTCCAGGTGTCCCGGCTTGACCACGGCTTCGGGGCTGCCCGCGTTGACGGACCGGTGCGCGGCCCGGCGCAGGCCGACGGGGGCGGTCGGCGGGCCGGTGGGCAGTTCGCCGCCGTGCTCCGGCGGGTCCAGCAGGTCGACGCTCACGAAGTCGGCCAGGGCGGGGACACAGATGTCCGCCAGCTCCTGCGCCGTGCGGGTGACGTCGAGGGTGGTGCCGATGCGCACGCTGGCCTCGTTCACCAGCTGCAGCCGCTCCTGGGCCTGGAACTGCAGGGTGAAGTCGTGGGGGGGGGGGGGGGCCCCGCCCCCCCCCCCCCCCGCGGGGGGGGGGGGGGGCGCCCCCCCCGCCCCACGGGACTGAGCAGTGGCGCACAGCGCGG
>NZ_JBHYJA010000022.1:0-51602 GCF_042740355.1 Streptomyces sp. NPDC059010 | reverse complement strand
GTCTGGGGTTCGCTCGGGCCACTCGCCTCCATCGTCCCGCCCCCCACGCTCCCCCCCCCCTCGCGCCGCCCCCCCGCCCCCGCCCGCCCCGGGCGACCCCGCCCCGCACCACCGGTTTCGCCCCCCCCCCCCCCCCGCCCCTTGGCGTCGGTGATCGGGGCCATCCGGGCCAGCCAGGTGTACGTCCGGTCGCCGCCGACCGGGATGTACGTCCGTACGTCGGTGCCCCGGCCCGTGGTCAGCACGCGCAGGAGCTGCCGCTCGATGTCGTGGCTCTGGGCCCTGCCGCTCAGTTCCGGCGCCCGCAGCCCCCGGATGTTCTCCTCGGCGAGGCTGAGGACCTCGGCCATGACGGCGTTGATCCGGCGCAGCCGGAGCCGTTCGTCGTAGATGGCGATGGCGCAGGGAGAGTCGAGCAGCGCGACGTTGTCCAGCGGGTCGCCGGGCACCCGGGGGCCGTCTCCCTCGACCGGCGTGACCACGAGCCAGCGGTCGGGCCCGTCGTCCCTCGCCCGTACCCGGTGGGCGAGCAGCCATACGGACACGGTGCCGCCGTCGCGGTGGCGCAGGCTGAGGACGCCGTCCCAGCGCTCGCCCCGCGGGGCGCCGGGGCGGCCGTACTCCTCGTCGGCCAGCAGATTCGCGGCCGGGTGCCCCAGGACGTCGGTGGCGCGGTGGCCCAGCAGCCGCTCGGCCCCCGCGTTCCACTCGACGAGCACGCCGCTGTCATCGATGACCGCCCGGGCCGTCGCGGCCTCGTCGAACGGATACTCCGGGCTCATGGTCGCCACTCCATCGCGCACACTCACGGTGATCAAGCGTGTGACTTGGGCTCCAGCCTAGTGCTTCGGCGCCCCGCCCGTACCGGAACCCTCGTGCGCACCCTTGACTCCTCCGCGTGTCACTCCGTCAGAATCTGTTCGTTCGCGATCAGTTGTGAGTACTTCTGGGCCCTGATGAGGGAGAGCCGCCATGACAGTCACTCGGAGATCGTTACTCGTCGCCTCCACGGCCGCTCCGGCGGCCGGAGCGCTGCTGAGCGCATCGACAGCACAGGCCGCACAGGCCGCCACGGAACTCGCCGGTGCCGCGTCCGGCCGCCGCACGGTCGCGCTGCGCGACGGCTGGCGCTTCGCCCTGGTCAACCCGGGTGGCATCACCGACCCGACCGGCGAGTACGCCGACGCCGCCGAGCCCGGCTACGACGACTCGGACTGGCGCGAGGTCGCGGTGCCGCACGACTGGAGCATCGAGTTCGCCCCGACCACCGAGCACGGCACCACCAGCGGCACCGGCTTCTTCCCCGGCGGCCTCGGCTGGTACCGCCTCGCCTTCACCCTGCCGCCCGCCCTCGCGGCGAAGCGGATATCGGTGGAGTTCGACGGCGTCTACATGGACTCGTACGTCTACTGCAACGGAGAGGAGGCCGGCCGCCACCCCTACGGCTACACCGGCTTCGCCTTCGACCTCACCGGCCTGGTGCACACCGACGGCAGCACCGAGAACGTCCTCGCGGTCAAGGTGCAGAACCGGCTGCCCAGCAGCCGCTGGTACTCCGGCAGCGGCATCTACCGCGAGGCCCGCCTCGTCGTCACCGAACCGGTGCACGTGGAGCGCTGGGGCACATACGTCACCACGCCCGAGATCACCGAGGAGCGGGGCACCGTACGGGTGCGGACCTCGGTGGTGAACGCCTCCGCCGCCGGCACGGACGTCGAGATCGTCTCCCGGGTCGTCGACCCCGGGGGCCGTACCGTCGCCCGTACGTCCTCCACGATCGCCGTCACCGACAAGGCGACGGCGACCCATGAACTCGTGGTCCCCGACCCGAAGTTGTGGGACTTCGAGACCCCGCACCACCGCTACACCCTGAACACCGAACTGCGCGTCGGCGGCACCACCACCGACACCTACCGCACCACCTTCGGCTTCCGCACCTTCCGCTTCGACCCGGACGAGGGCTTCCACCTCAACGGCACCCACAGCAAGATCAAGGGCGTCGACCTGCACCACGACCTGGGCGCGCTGGGTGCCGCCGTCAGCGTCGACGCGATCCGGCGGCAGATGACCATCATGAAGTCGATGGGCGTCAACGCCTTCCGTACCTCCCACAACCCGCCCTCGCCGGAGATGATCCGGGTCTGCGAGGAGATGGGCATCGTGATGCTGGTGGAGGCGTTCGACTGCTGGCGCTCGCCCAAGACGCGCTACGACTACGGGCGGTTCTTCGACGAGTGGGCCGACAAGGACATCACCGAGATGGTGCTGGCGGCCCGCAACTCGCCCGCCGTCCTGGTGTGGTCGATCGGCAACGAGATCTCCGAGTTCACCGCCACCTCAGGCCTCGCCATGGCGGACCGGCTCATCGCCGCCATCAAGGCCTGCGACGACACCCGCCCGGTCGTGATCGGCTCCCACCGCCACCGCAGCGTCCCCGCCCCGGGCACACCGGGCGATCTGATCCTGGCCAAGCTCGACGGCCTCGGCCTCAACTACAACACCGCCAAGTCGGTGGACGCCCTGCACGCCCGCTACCCCCACCTGTTCCTCTTCGAGTCCGAGTCGTCCTCCGAGACGTCCACGCGCGGCGCGTACCAGGAGCCCGAACGCCTCAACACCGGCGAGAACCACACGCCGGGCCGACGGGCCACCTCGTCGTACGACAACAACCTCGCCTCCTGGACCATGAGCGGCGAGTACGGGCACAAGAAGGACCGGGACCGCAAGTGGTTCGCCGGGCAGTTCCTGTGGTCGGGCATCGACTACATCGGCGAGCCGACGCCGTACGACGTCTTCCCGGTGAAGGCGTCCTTCTTCGGCGCGGTCGACACGGCCGGCTTCCCGAAGGACATGTACTACCTGTTCCAGAGCCAGTGGGTCGAGGAACCGATGGTTCATCTGCTCCCCATGACCTGGAACCACGCCGACGGCGACACGGTCGAGGTGTGGGCGTACTCCAACGTCGACACCGTCGAGCTGTTCCTCAACGGCAAGTCGCTGGGCACGCGCACGTTCGACACCAAGAAGACCGTCGACGGCCGGGCCTACCTGGAGACCACCGAGGCGACCGGCGACGACAAGACCTTCACCGACGGCCCCTACCCCGGCAGCTACACCAGCCCGGGCGGCAGCGCGGGCAAACTCCACCTCACCTGGAAAGTGCCGTACAGGGCAGGGGAGTTGAAGGCCGTGGCCCGCCGGGGCGGCAAAGCGGTCGCCGCCGACGTACTGCGCACGGCCGGTGCGCCGAACGCCGTCCGGCTGACCGCCGACCGCAAGTCCCTTGCCGCCGACGGCCGTTCACTGGTCTTCGTGATCGCCGAGGTCGTCGACGCGAGGGGTGTCGTGGTACCCGACGCCGAGGACCTGATCTCTTTCGAGGTGACGGGCGGCTCACTCGCCGGGCTCGACAACGGGCGGGAGGAGAGCGCCGAGCGCTACCAGGCCAGTACCCGCACCGCCTTCCACGGCAAGGCCCTGGCGATCGTACGGTCCGGCACGAAGGCGGGCACCTTGAAGGTGACGGCACGGGCCGAAGGCCTGCGGACGGGCGGCGTGACCGTGCGGACGACCCACGCGGGGTCCGCCGCGCTCACGCCGCCCACGGACTTCGAGCCCGACCACCCGGCACCCTCCAACTACCCGCTCGCGGACGCCAGTTACTCCGGGCGGCCCGACACCCTCCCGGCGGCCATGCTCGACGGCGACCCGGCCACCGGCTGGTCCAACGGTTTCGTCAAGGCGGCCACGGCCCTGCTGCCCGCCGTCGACGGGGCCCGGGCGCAGGACTGGGTGTCCGTCGACTTCGGGCGGGCCCGCACCTTCGACCGGGTGGAGGTCAACTTCACGCTGGACGCCACGCACACGCGGCCGGTGTCGGTCGCGGTCGAGGTGTGGGACGGCCGCCGGTATGTGCCGGTCGAGGGAGCGGCCGTCGAGTGGGCCACCGACTCGGACGCGCCCAGCATCATCACCTTCGACGCGGTACGCGGCTCCCGTCTACGACTCACCCTGACCAGCGCTCATCCGGGGGAGGCGCGAGGAGCGGTACGGATCAGCAAGCTGGAGATACCTACAGCCTGACCCACGTCACGGTCCGGACACCGGGCTCAACAGCGCCCCTTTCAGGGGCGCGGGGAACTGCGCGACCAGCCACAACGGCGCCGCAGACCAAAGCAGCCCGTCCGGACCGTTGACGGACTGTCATGTCGCCAACAAGCATGGACTGCGTCCGCATCTGGGAGCGCTCCCACGCCGGGAGCGTCACCCGCACCTCACCCGAGGAGCCCAGACGTGAAACGACGCAGAGCCACCCTGCTGACCCTGACGGCCCTACTGGCCGTAGGCCTCACCGCACCGGCCACCGCCGAAGAGGTCGAGCAGCTCAAGAACGGCACCTTCGACACCACCACCGCACCATGGTGGACGACGAGCAACGTCACCGCGGGCCTGTCCGGCGGACAGCTCTGCGCCGACGTACCCGGCGGCACCGCCGACCGCTGGGACGCCGCAGTCGGCCAGAACGACATCACCCTGGTGAAGGGCGAGTCGTACCGCTTCTCCTTCACCGCGAACGGCTCGCCCGAGGGTCATGCCGTGCGGGCGATCGTCGGGCTCTCGGCGGCGCCGTACGACACCTATTTCGAGGTGACGCCCGAGCTCAGCGTCTCCGGGAACTCCTACGCGTACACCTTCACCTCACCCGTCGACACCCCGCAGGGCCAGGTCGCCTTCCAGGTCGGCGGCAGTGCGGACGCGTGGCGCTTCTGCATGGACAACGCCTCCCTGCTGGGCGGCGTCCCGCCGGACGTCTACCAACCCGACACCGGGCCGCGCGTACGCGTGAACCAGGTCGCCTATCTGCCCACCGGACCCAAGAACGCCACGCTGGTCACCGCCGCCACCGAGAAGCTGCCCTGGCAGCTGAAGGACGCGTCCGGGACCGTGGTCGCCCACGGCTGGACCGTGCCGCGCGGCACCGACGTCTCCTCCGCGCAGAACGTCCACTCCATCGACTTCGGCGCCTACCGCAGGCAGGGCAAGGACTTCACGCTGGTCGCCGACGGGGACGCGAGCCGCCCGTTCGACATCGGGACGGCCGCCTATGAGCGGCTGCGCCTGGACGCCGTGAAGTACTACTACACACAGCGCAGCGGCATCGCGATCCGCGACGACCTGCGCCCGGGCTATGCCCGCCCCGCCGGACATGTCGGCGTGGCACCCAACCAGGGCGACGGCGCGGTGCCCTGCCAGCCGGGCGTGTGCGACTACAAGCTCGATGTCACCGGCGGCTGGTACGACGCGGGCGACCACGGCAAGTACGTCGTCAACGGCGGCATCTCCGTGTGGGAACTGCTGAGCACCTACGAGCGCGAACTGCTGGCCCGCACCGGGGAGCCGGGGAAGCTGCGCGACGGCACGCTCGCCATCCCGGAGAGCGGCAACAAGGTGCCGGACATCCTGGACGAGGTCCGCTGGGAGCTGGAGTTCCTGCTGAAGATGCAGGTGCCCGCGGGGCAGCCACTGGCCGGCATGGCGCACCACAAGATCCACGACGAGCAGTGGACGGGCCTGCCGCTGCTGCCGAGCGACGACCCGCAAAAGCGCGAGCTGCATCCGCCGTCCACCGCGGCGACCCTCAACCTGGCGGCGACCGCCGCGCAGGCGGCGCGCCTGTACAAGGCATACGACAAGGAGTTCGCGGCGAAGACGCTGGCAGCCGCGCGCAAGGCCTGGTCGGCGGCGCTCGCGCACCCCGACCGGTACGCCTCCGAGAGCGACGGCGTCGGCGGCGGCACCTACGCCGACAACAACGTCACCGACGAGTTCTACTGGGCCGCGGCCGAGCTGTATCTCACCACGGGGGAGCGGGAGTTCGCGGATCACGTCCTCAACTCGCCCGTCCACACCGCGGACGTCTTCGGCTCCCTCGGCTACGACTGGGCCAGGACCGCGGCGGCGGCCCGGCTGGACCTGGCGACCGTGCCGAGCGCGCTGCCCGGCCGGGACAAGGTGCGCCAGTCGGTGATCAAGGGTGCGGACGGCTATCTGGGCACCCTGAAGTCACAGGCGTACGGCATGCCCTATGCCCCGGCCGGCAACCTCTACGACTGGGGCTCCAACCACCAGATCCTGCACAACGCCGTCGTCATCGCCACCGCGTACGACATCACGGGCGCCTCGAAATACCGTGACGCAGCGGTGCAGAGCATGGACTACCTCTTCGGGCGCAACGCGCTGAACATCTCGTACGTGACCGGCTACGGCGAGGTCAACTCCCACAACCAGCACGCCCGTTGGTACGCCCACCAGCTCGATGCGAGCCAGCCCAACCCGCCGGCCGGCACGCTGGCGGGCGGACCGAACTCCGGCATCCAGGACCCCTACGCACAGAGCAAACTCAAGGGCTGCGTCGGTCAGTTCTGCTACATCGACGACATCCAGTCCTGGTCGACGAACGAGCACACCATCAACTGGAACTCGGCGCTGACCCGGATGGCGTCGTTCGTGGCGGACCAGGGATGACCCGCTGAGACCGCCCGGGCGGCACACTGAAGGGATGAACTCACCGCAGCAGCAGGTGGATCCGAGCCGCACCACCGTCGTCGTCGTGGGAATCGACCACTACGAGGCGGGCCCGGCGTGGGATCTCGACGGACCGGTGGCCGACGCGCTGCGGTTCGCGCAGTGGTTCATGTCCCGGGGTGTGCCGCCCGAGCGGATCACGGCGCTGCTGTCCGAGCACCCCACGACGGTGCGCGATCTGCCGTACCAGGTCCTGCCCGCCGACCGCGCCACCGTGCACCGCACGCTGCTCAGGACCGTCACGGCTCAGCAGAGCGAACTGCTGTGGGTGGTGTGGGGCGGACACGGAGTGGTGGACGCCGAGGGGCGGCGCAGGCTCGTCCACGCGGACGCCACCGCGCAGGACCTCCTCAACCTGGACTTCGACGCGCTCCTGACCTACTACCGTTCCGTCCCCGCCCACCCCCGCCAGATCTGGCTCGTCGATGCCTGCCAGAGCCTGCGCGACCCGTGGCGCACGCGGCGCGCGCTCCCGCACGAGGACTACGGGGCCGCGAGCCCCGTGACCGCGCGCAATCAGGCGGTCCTGTTCGCCGTCCGCCCGGGTGAGGCCGCAGCCAACCTGACACACTCCCGGACCGGCCTGTTCAGCCGTGAGGCACTGGCCGCCCTCGCCGACGACACGGCCCTCGGCGCCGACTGGCCCCCGGACCCCGGCGCCCTGATGGACCGCCTGCGCGACCGCTTCACCCGGTTGCGTGCGGAGGGGATGCCGCAGCAGACACCCACGTACGTGTGGTCCCGCACCTGGGACGGGGACGAGGGCCAGCTCCTCTCCCGCGGCCACCCCGACGGCGCGAGCCCCGACCACACCGACCTCACCCCGGATGTGCTCCGCACTCTGACGGACGCCCTGCTGTCGGTCGACGAATTCATCGACCCCCACGGCCGGGAGGAGATCCTGGGCCTGCTGAGGATCGGCGTGCGGGCCGCCATTCCCCGGCACAGCCGACCGCGGCTGGACACGATCAGCATCTTGCGTACCTGCGCGCGGCGGCCGGGGGCTCTCCAGGAGTTGGCGGAGGCGGTGCTGCTGTGTGCGGCAGGCAGCCCGGAGGCGGAGCGGACACACCGGCTGATCACCCAGACGCCTGTGTGAGTCGTCCCGCGTCCCTTACGATCGGGGCCCATGTGCGAGTCCTGTGAAGCGGCGGAGTCCGCGAGCGTCCAGTCCTGGCTGCCCCGGCTGTCCCACCTTTCGCTGGACGAGCTTCCCCAAGTCGGCCATGCCGCGCTGCGGCCCGCGGTGGACATGCTGCTCACCAGCGTCGACCGGCCGTTCAGCACCCGGGGCGGCAGCGAGCCCAGTTGACCGAGATCCGACTCACCTCCAGTCCCGGCCGGTAGTGTGCGCTCCACGTCGGATCCGACCGATCCGAGGCTGTGGACACCGTGGGTGAGGAAGTGTTCGTGCGCAGGTCATGTGAAGCCGCGGAGGAACCCGAGCGCTCCGGGCAGACCACGCCCGACCCTGCTCTGCGGCATCACCGACTCGACGACGACTCCTTCGCCATGCTCTGCTCCACCGGGGAATCGCTCCCCGCGACGCACGCACTCCTCGACGCCGAGTACAGCCGCCGTCTTCTGCTGTTACGTGTGCTGGTGGACGAGGTCTCCGCCCGCCCGGCCGCGGTCGGCGCCCTCGCGTCGGCGCGCGAGGCATGGGACCTGCTCGCGCGGGCCCAGCGCCGGAGCCCACAGACGGTGCACCGGCTGCTGATGGACCCGCAGACCGGGCTGTGGGCGGCTCATACGCTGCGCCGACTGCGCGGCTCGGAGGACGGTGACGCGCCCCTGTGGTCCGACGTGGGCCAGTTGCACGCCCTGGCCGCGGCCGGCGCCGTACTCGCCGGTGTCGGCTGCCGGATCATCGTCCCGGCGCGCGACGGTGCCGTTCTCCTCCCGTGCCTGGGCGAGGCGCAGTTGGCCGCCGCCGAGCCATGGGGTGTGGCCGAGGTGAGCGCGCAGGGCGGGACGGCTCGGATCCGTGACCTGCGGGACGGCGGGTCCGGCGTGGACGTGCCGACGGATGCCACCCGGGACGCGCCGGGCTGGTCGGGCACGCGTCGGCTGTCCCTCAGCCATCGGGGCCTCACTCTCAACCTAACCGTCGACGATCAGGCCCGATACCCGGTGATCGCCGGTACCACCGGGCCCGACCGGCTCGACGAGGCACAGCTACGGCACTGGCACAGCGCTCTCGACCGTGCGTGGACGCAACTGGTCGAGGACCACCGTGAGAGCGCCGAGGCCCTCGCGGCCGGCCTGTTCTCGCTCGTGCCGCTGCCGACCGGGGAGCGCTTCCGGCCACGCAGCGCCTCCGCCTCCGAGGCGTTCGGATGCGTGACCCTCTCCGCGCCGGATGCCCGACTGGCCGACGACGAGGTCACCGTGGAACTCGCGGTCACCCTGGTCCACGAGTTCCGCCACACCCTGCTCAACGGCCTCATGCACCTGACACCGCTGGCCGATGAATCCTCCGACCTCTTCCACGCGCCGTGGCGGGACGACCCCAGGCCACTGACCGGGGTCCTGCACGGAGCCTTCGCGTTCTCCGGCGTCGCCCGCTTCTGGCGGGCCCGCAGCGCCCGCGACAGCGGTAGCGCACGCGAACGCGCCCGCTTCGAGTTCGCGCTGTGGCGGCGTGAGTCGCGCGCCACCCTGGAAACCCTGCGCACCCACCCGGCGCTGACACCGACCGGCCGCAGGCTGGTGCTCGCCCTGCTCGCGGACATCCGTTCCTGGGACGCCGACCCGGTGCCCGAGACGTCGCTGCTGCTCGCCGAGCAGGCAGCCGCCCACCAACGTGCCGCCTGGCGCGCCCACCACGTGTCGCCCGACGAGACGACCGTGCGCGCGGCCACGGACTCCTGGCTGCGCGGCACGCGGCCACCGCTGGTCGTGGCCGAGGAGGGCGGGAGCGTCGTCACGGATCCCGCGGGCTGCCGTCTGGATGCCTTCGCGCACCTCGTCCGACTGAGGATCGCCGACCCGCACGCCTTCGCCGCGGCGCGGGACGGCGGACCGCTGCCGAACGGCGTCACCCCGGCAGACGTGGCCTACGTCGTGGGCGACCGGACCAGGGCCGCGGCGCTGTACGCCGAGGAGACACAACGGCCCGCCTCCTGGGGCGGACTCGGGCTGCTCCTCGGTCACCCCGCTCTCGCGCAGCGACCGGAACTGCTGCGCGCCGTCTCCCTGGCCGTCAACCGGAGCTCGGGGCAGACCCCGCCCCCGGCCGAACTGGCCGGCTGGCTGGCCCGCGCCTGGGACGGCGACGGCTCGTCCACCGGCGCTCACAAGGGCAGCGGGTCGATGTCACAGTCCGCGCGGTGCTCCCAGTCCATGGCCTGACGCACGGCGGGATGGTCCGCCCCGAGTACCCGGTTGAGCCGCTCCGCCGTCGCGCTGTGCAGCCGCTCCGCCTCCTCGTGCTCGCCCAGCGCACGCAGATCCAGCGGGAGGTTGGCGGCGCAGGCCAGGGTGGAGGGGTGGTCCGCCCCGAGCACGTCGGTGGACAGCATCAGGGTCCGCTCGTCCAGCTCCCGTGCGGCAGCGAACTCGCCGAGCGCGAACAGATCGCTGGCCAGGTTCATCGCGCACACCAGTGACGAGGGGTGACGCTCGCCGAGGATCCGGCACAGGTCCCGCAGCGCCCGCTCGTCCACGGCGCGCGCGGCTTCGGCGTCGCCGAGGCGCCGGTGCGTGACCGCGAGGTCGATCCCGGCCGACAGCGTGTGCGGATGCGTGGGGCCGTACGTCTCGGCGTACTTCGCCTTGATGCGCTCGCCCAGCTCCCGCGCGGTGGCCAGGTCGCCGGAGTGCCTCAGATCGATCGACAGCTCCAGAGCCGACGCCATGGACCCGGGGTTGTTCTCGCCGTACCGGCCGACGAGAGCCTCCTGCGCCTGCAGGGCCGTGGCCTGTGCCTCCGTGTGCCGGCCGGCCTTGCGCAGCGCCACCGCCAGATGCAGGTGGTTGGACAGGGTGAGCGGATTGACGTGACCCAGCAGCCGGACGGCGCGCTCGGTGAGCTCGCGCTGCTGGGTCAACGCCGTGTGGTAGTCGCCCAGTTCCCGGATGTCGAGGATCACACTGAGCCAGGTCACCAGACTCACCACGTGGTCCTGGCCGTAGAGCTGCTGCTTGCTGTGCCAGGTCCGTTCGTCCAGCTCCCGGGCCCGCGCGAAACGGCCGGCGAGCCGAAGGCTGACGCCCAGGTTGTGGGCCGCTCGCAGGGTCTCGGGGTCCTCCTCACCGAGTAGTTGCCGATAGCGCGCGTGCACCGACTCCGCCAGCTCCAGCGCGGCCGCGAAGTCACCCTTGACGCGCTGGTCTATGGCGACGTTGCCGAGCGCGTCCAGTGTGTCCTCGTGCTCCTCGCCCACGGTGCGCCGGTAGGCCTGCAGCACCCGGTCGTTGACGGCGGCCGCCTCGGCGTAGCGGCCCATGCTGAGCAGCACGGCCGCCGTCCACTTGGACACCTCCAGCGTCTTCGTGTCGTCCTCCCCGCCGTTCTGCCGCCAGGACTCGTAGGCCGATTCGGCCAGTTGCAGGGCGGCGTCGAAGTTCCCCGAACGCAGGAGGTACAGGACCTCGTTGACGATCAGGGTGCGCACGTACGGGTCGGTGGACCGGACCGCCTCGGAGACGATCAGGTGCGCGTACAGCTCGCCGTAGCGCTGCCACTGATTCGCGTTGTGCGGGTCGTTGGGGTCGTTGGCCGACAGCAGCAGGTGGATGCCGTGGCGCAGGCGCTGCTGTTCGGCCTCTGTCATCCGGGCGATCAGAGCCGCCTGTACGAGCCGGTGCATCTGAAGGGAGTTGGCGCGGAAGTCGAACCGTGCCAGTGAGTACCGGCCGATCTCCCGGATGGCCTGGCCGAGGCGGATCGGGTCGCGCAGGACCCGGTCGAGTTCGGGGGTGATGGTGGCGCCCGGCCGTCCCGCGAAGAGGTTGCGCGCGATCGACTCGGGCGCGCAGAAGGCGCACAACTGCAACAGTTGCATCGCGGCGGGGTTCTTCGCTTCCAGCTGGTCCAGCGAGACGTTCCAGGCCGCGATGACCGGCAGCTGGTAGTCGAGAGGGGCCGCGAGGCTCAGCAGGTCGACCTGCTTCTCGTCCAGCAGCCGCAGGTACTCGTCCGCGGGCATGCCGGTCTCGGCCCGCCAGGCGGCGGCCTGCTCGACGGCCAGCGGCAGGTCGCCCAGAGCCTCGGCGAGCCGATCGGCCTCGTCGTCGGTGATGTCCGGGCCGCGCCGGCGTAACAGGTCCACGCTTTCCTCGCGCCGGAAGACGTTCACCTCCAGCGGCTTGGCGACGCTCGCCCACTGCGGATTGCGCGATGTGACGAGAATGCTGCCTGGCCCGCCGGAGGGGAAAAAGGGGCGCACAGCCTCGGGGCTGTCCGCGTTGTCGAAGACCAGCAGCCATTTGTCGTAGGGCTCGCCGCGGCGCAGCGCCTCCAGGACGGCCGCCACCGACCACGTGGCCTCGTGTCCGGCCTCCAGCCCGAGGCGAGGGGCGAGTTCGACCAGGGACAGGGCGATCTGCGGCGTGCGCTCGGCGGAGATCCACCAGACGAGGTCGTAGTCCCCGAGATGGCGGTAGAGGTACTCGACGGCCAGGAGCGACTTGCCCACGCCGCCCATGCCGTGCAGGGCGTTGGGCAGCACGGCGGTCGCCTTCTCCCTGCGCAGCCTGCGATGCAGGGCTTCCAGCAGTTCCTCCCGGCCGGTGAAGTTGGGATTGCGCGGGGGGACGCCGCCCCAGACTGCAGGGGTGCCGCTCCGCTGCGCCGGCTCGCTGCCGGGCGTGGTGTCGGTGCGCGGCTTCGGTGTGTTGCTCGGCTCGTTCACCAGGTCCTCCTGCTTCCGCAGGTGCGAAGGGGATGGTGCCGGTGCGCTGTGGGTGACGCCCCTGTCCGAGCCCTGGGCAGCGGACCGGAGGATCTCGTGTTCCAGCACCCGTGCCTGGGCGGCGTGGGGGCCCGACAGCGCATGCAGTACGGCGATCTCCGCCTCGGCCCAGAGGCGGGTCTCCTCGTTCACCGGGCGCGGCGGCGCATCGTCCCGGTCGGCCAGCAGCCCGGGCACCCGCCACAGACCGCGGCCCGACGGGCCCAGCGCCTCGCCGACCAGGTCGATCACCTGCAGCAGTTCCTCCATCCGCCCGGCGGCCAGCAGCTCGCCCCGGACGCCCGGTTCGAAGTCGTACGCGATGCGGGGCCCGGCGGGGGAGGTCTGCGGCGGTGGGCCGATGACCGGGTGGATCAGCCCATGGGTGAGCAACTGTGTGAAGTCGCAGATCCGGGCCCCGGGCCGAAGGCTCGTCAGTACCCGCCGCACCAGGGGGACCGCCAGCGGCGTCGCGGCAAGCAGGGTGGCCAGTGCGGTGACTTCGGGGGACACCGCGCGGCGGAACGACGCGACGTGCTCGGCGGCCCCGGAGAAGGTGCGCGTGGGGGCGGGTGCAGGCGGCGCGCCGCCCGGGTGCGGGGCGGCGAACGTCAGCGGGAGCCGGACCCACCTCCCCCGGGGACCCGTGACCAGATGCACCCAGGACGCCAGGCCGCGCTGGGCCAACTCCAGTACGGGAATCGGAAGACAGGGCTCTGCGTCGACCGTTTCGCCCTGCGTGCCGAGCCCCAGGGGCCGCGGTCGTGTCCCGAGCTGTCGGTTCGGCGTACCGGGCCCCGCCGACCGCAGCGACAGCGGCCAGGTCGGGACCCCGGCCTCGGGCCAGGCCTGGTGGGGCAGCAGGTGGACCACGGCCAGCGCGCCGGCCTGCGCCCACCGGTGCAGGACGTGGCCCAGGTGGCCGGTCCGCCAGCCCGGTGCGTTGCCGTCGGTGACCACCAGCAGCAGGCGTCCCGGCCGGCCGGGTGACCCGCGGGGCGCCACGTCGTGTCCCGGCGGCAGTGGGCTCAGACCGCATCGGTCCACCCGGCGGAAGACCCGAGAACGCCGCAGCAGCTGGGTGAACTCCGCCGCCGTGTCCTGCCAGACCGCCATGCCGGGGTGGGTGTCCACCGCCACGACCGCGTCCCAGGAGAGCCGCCCGGGGGCCTCGCGGAGCCCGCGCAGCGCGCTCAGCACGCCCTGAGGATCGGCGATGTCCGTCCAGCGCCCGGACTGCGCCCAGGGAGCCCGCTGGACCTGGCGCGCGCGATGGCCGTCCCGGCCGTCGAAGGACGTCATGGCTCCTCCACGGCAACCCATCGCCAGACGGCGTCGAGGGCTGCCTCCCCATCCTCAGTACCTTCCCGGCCCGCGCCGAGGGCACCCCCGGCCACCAGATGCAGGGCGTCCAGGAGCCGCGCGGTCACATGACCGGAACTCGGCTCCCGCAGCGCCAGTTCGAGCAGCCGGTCGAGCAGTCTGTCTTGCTCCTGCCCGGCAAGGGCGGGGAACCGGGCGTGAGCCAGGGCGGCCAGTCGCTCCGGGGACATGGGTGCGGGATCCAGGGACACGCAGTGCCGCACAAAGGCCGGGGAGAGGTCGTGCTCGGCGCTGGTCGTGACGACGACGAGGGGTGGTTCGTGGCAGCGGACGACCGCGTCGCGCACGGTTGCGGTCACGCCCCTGTCGCAGGTGTGGACCAGGGGGCCCGTCTCCGCCGCCCCGGCAGGGCCGAGGAGTTCGGGGATCGTGAACTCCCCGTCCTCCAGGACGCCCAGCAGGTCGTCGGGAAGGTCGAAGCCGCCCCGGTCGAGGTCGTCGACCAGGACGACGCGCGGCAGTCGCAGGGGCAGCAGCGCGGTACCCAGCGGGCCCAGACGCACCGAACCGCCGCCCGCGGGGCCGTACAGCCCGTCGCGGAGGGTGCTGCCGCCGGTGATTCGCCAGCGCAGCACCGGACCGAGGCCCAGTTCCCGCGCGATCCGGTACGCGAGCGCAGACCTGCCGGAGCCCGGGGCGCCGCCGACCAGCAGCGGACGGCGCAGCAGGATCGCGGTGTTGACCTTCAGCACCTCGCCGGGATCGGAGGCCCACGGTGTGTCCGCGGCCCCGAGGATCCTGGTGCCCGCCTCGTCCTGCGCCTGCGGCAGTGGCTCGTCGGGGCCGCCGGAGTACGCCCGCCACGGCGGTGCAGCGGGCCAGCGGCGGTCGCGCTCGTCCGGGCTCAGCGGCACACCGGTGCCTCGGTAGAGCCACCACGCGGGTGCGGGCGTGGAGTCCATGGGCCGTTCCTCCCTATGGGGACCGGCCGCGGGCGACCGGTACGGGGTCGAGGGCCGGTTCACAGCGGTTTGCGGTCGGGGTCGTCCCACAGCACCGCGAGGTGCCGGCCGATGTGGTGCTCCGCCGTGCCCGGACCGAGCGCGGCGGCCTGCCTGCGGTAACGGGTGATCCGTGGCAGCAGATCGGCGAAGCCACCGGCGAACAGCTCGCTGAGCACCTGCCGGAACTCGGTGGTGGACTCGCTGGTGCGGTGCCACACCACGACCGGATAGCCGGTGCGCAGCGCCGTCTTGAACTCCAGACAGCCGTGCGCCCGACCCTCCTCGGGCGGTTCGCTCAACACGGCCGCCACATGCGCCTCGTCCAGCATTCCGGCCACCACCCGGCGCGCGTGCTGGGGGCTGTTGTTCGGGATGCTCATGTAGACGGAACTGGCCGTCGGTTCCTGCCGCAGGTTCTGCCAGCGCAGCCGCCACCAGCCGTGCCAGCGCTGGTCCAGGAGCCGGTCCAGACTGCGGATCACCACCGCCGGATAGCTCATGCCGAGCAGCAGATGCGAGTCCTCCGTGGCGTCCAGGGGCCAGGACTCGACGGGCAGGTTGATCAGTTCCAGCGGGAGCACGAACTCCAGCCGCAGCTGTCCCGGACGGTCCCCCTCGGTCCGTTCCACCTCGGAGATCACCTCGCTGACCGTCCGCTGGAGGTCGGCGAACGGGATCACCGGGCTGTCACGGCGCCCCTCGAAGTCCGGCCCCCGCGCGTCGGAGTGGAACCAGTGGGACACGGTGTAGTGGCCCTCGTCGAAGGGTGCGGGCATGATCCGGATGGCCAGATGTTCGTCGTGCGTGGCCGGCTGCCGCTCGGCCTGCCGCCCGTAGCGCCGGCGGTCGAGCGCGTCCCCGAACTCCCAGCGCACGGCCCGGTGCCGGTTGATGGCCCGGAGCTCCTGGCGGTGCGCCGCGTCCATCCACGCGGACGCCTCGTCGAGATACGCCATCCACGGCGGCACCTGTCCCGGTGCCGTGTTCTGGCCCACCAGGTAGAGGAAGTCGGACCAGGCCGTGATGCTGTGGTCGGGCAGGGTGCGTAATCGTGACAGGGTCGCCCGGGCCACCAGACGCCTGCGCTCGTCGTCGGCGAGCCGCAGCGACAGGAGGGAGTCCTCCAGCAGATCCCAGGACTCGGTGAATTCGGCCGGCAGGGTGCGCGCGGCGTTCCACTCGTCGCAGAGACGGGACATCAGCAGGGACTCCGCCGAGCCCGGGTCCAGCAGATCCAGAACGGATGCGAGGCACGAAAGGCCGTCCGGGCCGCGGCCGTCGAGCGGGCTCTTCATGCAGAGCATCAGCAGGGAGACGTACTGGTTGCGCGGGATGGTGTGGCGAGGCAGCTGTCCGGTGCGCCTGAGCCGGTCGAGTACGAGGGTGAGGAACTGTTCCCGGTCCTCAGGCGACCGCAGGCTGTCGCTGGCCACCAGCACGTCCACGGCGGTCCGCCGTACCCGGTCCTCGATCTCCTCGCACAAGGAGGCCCCCCTCCGGCGCCCGCTCAGGGGCGCCTCCCTTGCCCTGTCCGACGACTCGCTGTGCACGTCTGTGACACAAGATTAGGGGCCACCGTCCTCGACGGAAGAGGATCGGCACAGCGGGGCGGCAGTCAGGGCAGGGGAGTGCTAGGAGTCGTGCTCGACGAGCTCCCCGGGCCGCTCGTGCGCGGTCAGTGTGTGCAACTGGGCCTGATCCAGCGGTTCGTGCACCTCGACATACCCGCCGTGCGGCAGCCGCTTGATCACGCCGGTCTCCCGGCCGTGCAACATCCGCTCCCTGTCCCGGAGTTGGAGACCCAGGCAGACACGGCGGGCGATCACGAACACGGCCACCGGGACGATCAGTGCCGCGATGCGGATCGTCCAGGTCACGGTGTTGATCGACAGATGGAGCCGGGTCGCCACGATGTCGTTGCCGCCGCCCGCCAGCAGGATCAGATAGAGGCTGATCCAGGCCGCGCCGATGCCCGTGCGGACGGGCCGGTTGCGGGGGCGGTCGAGGAGGTGGTGCTCACGCCTGTCGCCGGTGATCCGGGCCTCCACGAAGGGGTACACGCCGATGAGGACCAGCAGCAGCGGGAAGACCACGACCGGGATCAGCACCCCGAGGACGAGCGTGTGGCCCCCCAGGGTGATCTCCCAGCCCGGCATGACGCGGACCAGCCCCTCCGCGAAGCCCAGATACCAGTCCGGCTGGGCGCCGGTGGAGACCTGGTCGGCGCGGTAAGGGCCGTACGACCAGACCGGGTTGATCGACGCCACCGCCGCGAGCAGGGCCAGCGCGCCGAAGACCAGGAAGAAGAAGCCGCCCGCCTTCGCCATGTACACCGGCATGAACGGGGCGCCCACGACGTTGCGTTCGGTGCGTCCGGGTCCCGCGAACTGGGTGTGCTTGTGGTACACGACCAGCAGGAGGTGCGCCACGACCAGCGCGGCCATGATGCCGGGGATCACCAGGACGTGCAGCGAATAGAAGCGGGCCACGATGTCATGGCCCGGGAACTCGCCACCGAACAGGAACATCGACAGATACGTGCCGACGACCGGGACGGACAGCAGCGCACCGTTCACGAATCGCAGGCCCGTCCCCGACAGCAGGTCGTCCGGCAGCGAGTAGCCGAAGAGCCCCTCGAACATGCCGAGGAACAGCAGGGTCCAGCCGAACAGCCAGTTGATCTCCCTCGGCCTGCGGAACGACCCCGTGAAGAAGTGCCGCATCATGTGCGTGAGCATCCCGGCGACGAAGACCAGCGCCGCCCAGTGGTGCACCTGCCGCATCAGCAGCCCGCCGCGCACGTCGAAGCTGATGTCCAGCGTGGAGGCGTACGCCTCGGACATGCGCACGCCGTTCAGCGGGAGGTAACTGCCGTGGTACGTCACCTCGTTCATCGACGGGTGGAAGAAGAAGGTGAGATACACGCCCGTCAGGATCAGCACGACGAAGCTGTACAGGCAGATCTCGCCGAGCAGGAACGACCAGTGGTCCGGGAACACCTTGCGCAGATACTTCCGGCCCAGCGAGTGGATGCCGAGCCGTCCGTCGAACCAGTCCGCGACCCGCTCACCCCTGCCGGGCGCGGACACCTCCCGGGCGCTCACGCCCCCTCCCTGCGCACATGCGTGAGCTTGTCCGGGTTGCTCACCACATAGACGCCGGACACCCGCTCCCCGTCCGGCGTCAGGTCCAGGACCAGAACGGCGTACGGCTCCCCGCCCTGGAACAGCACCGCCGCGTCGTCGCCGTTGACGCGCCGGTAGCGCAGGTCCAGGTGGCCTCCGCCGTCGCCCGCGCCGCCGCGGCGTGTGAACGAGTCGAAGAGCCGGACCGCCTTGTCCCGCCCGTGCACGGGGCGCAGCCCCGCCCGCTTGCGTTTGCCGCCGGCGTCCGTCCACACCGTCACGTCCGGCGCGAGGATCTCCATCAGCGCCGCGAGGTCCCCGCCCACCGCGGCCCGCACGAACCGCTCGGTCGCCTCCCGCCGCACCCGCGGATGCGCCGCGTACAGCGGCCGCCGCGCATGCACATGCTCCCGGGCCCGATGCCCCAGCTGCCGTACGGCCGCCGGGCTGCGGTCGATGATCTCCGCGATCTCGGTGTGCGGGTACCCGAACACCTCGTGCAGCACGAACACCGCCCGCTCCAGCGGAGTCAGCGACTCCAGCACGACCAGCATCGCCAGCGACACGGACTCGGTGCGCAGGGCCGGATCGTCGGCGCCCGTCTCCTCGCCGTCCGCGACCAGCGGCTCGGGCAGCCACGGGCCGACGTAGGTCTCCTGACGGCGGCTGATCGCGGCCCGCCGTGCCAGCGCGTGGTTGACGGCGATCCGCACGAGGTACGCCCGTGGGTTGGCGATCCCGTCGGGCGGCGAGCCCGCGAGGCGGGCCGTCCACGACAGCCAGGTCTCCTGCAGTACGTCCTCGGTGTCGGCGACGCTGCCGAGCATGTTGTAGACGACGCCGAACATCAGCTCACGGTGCTGGACGAAGACGGCCGTCGCGTCGTCGCTGACGGATACGGGGATGTCGGACATGGCGGGGGCCTCCCAGTGCGCGCTCACTACTGCGAGGCCCGGCGTGGGCCGGAGTGTGACATCCCACGGCCGAATGTGACCCACGTCTCGGTCCGCCCGGCGGGCAGCCGGGTGCCCGACACTGCCCTCCACACCCTCTCGGTACCGTCGTGCATCACACTTGACCTGCATGTATTTACGGGTAAGTACCCGAGCGGTACCGTGAGGGCATGCCAGCTCTCAACGTGGAGTTCAGCGACCGCGAGCTAGAGGACCTGCGGCAGATCGCCAAGGAACGCGGTACATCGATGAAGGCGCTCGTCCGGGAGGCCGCAGCGGCCGACATAGCCCGGCACCGTGCGCTGCAGGAGGGCGCCGAGGCGTTCCGCCGGTTCTTCTCGGCGCACGCGGACGAGTTCGCGGCCGCCTTCCCCGACGACGAACCGCCCGCCAAGGGCGAGGGACGGGCTGCCTGACCTATGGCACCAGTGATCCATATCGACGTGCCCTGGCTCCTCCAGCGGCACGAAGAGGTCCTGCCCGACCAGCCCACGATCAACGACTTCTCCGCGTTGGTCGCCGCCGTCGCGCGTCATCGCGTGGATCCGCCCCGCCTGGGTATCGACTCCGACCCGGCCTGGCGGGCCGCCGCACTGCTGCACACCCTCGCCCAGCTCAAGCCGCTCCCCTCGGCCAACGCCAGGTTCGCCTGCTCGGCCGCGGTGGCCTACATGTTCGTCAGCGGGGTCGGCATCGACCCGCCCTACGGCGCCCTTGTCGACCTAGCCCGTGACCTGATGTCCGGCAAGGCCGACGTGTACGGCGCGGCCGACCGGCTGCGCTCCTGGCAGATCTGACACCCCGCCGCCCCCGTTCCCCCGCCGCCCCTCGGGGCCGCCGACCGAGGGCGGGAGGAACGGGGTCGGCGGCCCGTGGCGCGCGGGAGAGCCGCCGTCCCACGCGTGGCCTTCCGAGGGGCCGCTTCCAGTGGACTACGCCGGTGGTGCGCGGGGGAGCGTGCGTGGTGCTCCGGCATGTGCGTGTGTTTCACACGGGGCGCATGGAATGACGAAAGGTCCCGCAGGTGCGGCGAGTTGCGGCCGTATCTGACTTTCTTTCAATGGTGCGGATGTTGCTCAAGTGCCTTGTTGGCATGAGTGCGCTGTGCAAGGGTGAACTAGCTGTGGGGGGTTGGAAAAAACCGGGGCTCATTCGTTCCGTGGGGAACCGGCGCGGATGGTCGTTGGTGAATTCGTGCTCCCCGCGCTCGCGCCGAAAAGGTACACACCAGACCGCTCATCCTTTTCGGCGATCAGACCTTCTGAGTCACCTGCGCGTGGGAAGGATTCCCTTCAGTGCCCACCCCCCACCCCCCTCGCCCCCCTTACCCACCGCCCGGAGGCGTTCCCGAGGAATCCGACGAAGGCCTCGCCGCGCGGTTGCGGGGCCGCCCCGACGGTGAGGCCGCTCCGTCCGTCGCGCTGCTCATGGCGCGGCACTGGCAATCGGGCCGCGAATACGCGGTGATCTGTCTCGCCGCACCGACCGGCGTCGCCGACATGGTCACCGCCGCCGCCTTCCATCAGGTCCTCGACCGTCTGGCGCTGGGCGAACCGGCCGCAGCGCTGCGGCCCCGGCTCCTCGTCGCCGTCCGGGACACGATCCGCCAGTGGTCCGCCGAGGAACGAATAGCGGATGTACTGCCGGAGCTGGCGAAACCCGCGGGCGGTCGCGGGATGCGTACGGCGAAGTCGATGACGCCCGAAAATCGCAGACTCGCCGATCGGTCATTCCAGGCGCTTCCGGGACTTGCCCGATGCCTGCTCTGGCATACCGAGGTCGAGGCCGAGCCGCTAACCGTGCCGGCCGGTCTGTTGGGCATGGATACCGTTACCGCCGCGGCCGCGCTCGAACAAGCGCGTGATAAATTCCGCGAAGGTTGTGTACATGCCCATCGGGAACTCGCGCCGACGAAGGATTGCCGCTTCTACAACCGTCTCCTCGACGTCCCGATTCGCCGGGGCGGGGCACTGCTGCCGGATGTCCAGCAGCATCTGACGGAGTGCCGCTACTGCCGTAACGCCGCCGAACAACTGAGCCATTTCGAGGGCGGGTTGGGAGTACTCATCGCCGAGGCGGTACTCGGCTGGGGCGCGCGCCGCTATCTCGACACCCGTCCGGGCCGCACCCAGGGCGGCGGGCCCCGCGCCCGGGGCTCCGCCCGGCACGGCGGCGGGCGCCGGCGTCTGCTGTCGCGCATCCCCACGCAGGTGCGCAGACCCGCCGGCGGACCGCGCTCCCCACGGACGCTGCTCACCGGCGTGGGCCTGGCCTCCGCCGGGCTGATCGCCGCCATGCTCGCCACCGGCCTGCTCTCCGACGACGACGGCGTCGACCCGGCCGCCTCCGCCACCGGCGGCGGCACCGGATCCCAGGTGCCGCCCGCGGTGTCCACGTCGCCGCCGGGCACCGCCCAACTCCCCACCGCACCCTGGCAGTCCAGGCTGCGCAACGCCGAAGCCGACCTGTGCCTCGACATCCGCGGCAAGCCGAAAGCCGGCGCCGGGACCGAGCTGGCCGACTGCTCGGCCGACGACACCCAGCAGTGGTCGTACCGGACGGACGGCCAGCTGCGCAGCGCGGCCGATCCCGAGCTGTGCCTGGACTCGCATGCCGACGCCGGTGTGGTGATCCTCGGCAAGTGCGCCGACGACCACGGGAAGCGGGCCGACGACGTGCGTTACGACCTCACCGTGCAGGGCGAGTTGCTGCCCCGCTGGGACGACCGGCTCGCCCTGGCGCCGACCACGGGGGACGTGGGCGCCGACATCGTGGTCAAGGTCCGCGACGGCTCGGACGCACAGCGCTGGGCGGTCGATCCGGTGGCGTCGGCGAGTCCTGGGTCGCTGTCGAACCGGGAGAGTGAGAGGCCGGTGGCGCGCGCTGTGCGGGTGGGGGAGGAGAACGCGTAGACGCTCCGCGGGGAGTGCCGGGATGGTGGGGTGCTGGGAATGGTCGCCGGTCGTCAGCGGCGCCGTCGTGGCTGGTCGCGCAGTTCCCCGCGCCCCAATTGGGGCGCTGCCGAATTGCGGCGGCATGCGCCCCGATCTGCTCAGTTCACGACATCCTGTGGCGCCCTGTCCGACAGGAAGCCGGTCACGTTCTGGACCGCGGCCAGGGCGATCCGGACCAGGGTCTCGCGGGTGACGCCGCCGACGTGCGGGGAGAGGACCACGTTCGGGGCGCGGAGCAGGCGCAGGGCCGGGGTGGGGGGTTCGGGGTCGAAGACGTCGATGCCCGCCCCGGCCAGGGCGCCCTTCTCCAGTGCGTCGGCGAGGGCGTCCTGGTCGATCAGGGCGCCCCGCGCGGTGTTGATCACGAACGCCGTCGGCTTGAGCAGCCCGAGCCGCTCGGCGTTCAGCAGATGCCGGGTCTCCCCGGTGAGCGGGGTGTGCAGGGAGACGTAGTCGGAGGTGCTCAGCAGTTCGTCCAGCGGGACATGGCGGGCGCCGCCGAACTCGGCCTCCGTCTCCGGTGCCAGTCGGTGGCGTCCGGCGTAGACGACGGTCATGTCGAAGGCGACGGCGCGGCGGGCGACCTGCCGCCCGATCTGTCCGAGGCCGACGATGCCCAGCGTCTTGCCGCACAGCTCGGTCAACGAGTGCTGGAGGCGGGGGAGTGCCCAGTCGGCCTCGACGAGCGCGGTGTGGGCGGGGATCAGCTGCTTGGCCAGGGCGAGCATGAGGGCGAAGGTCTGCTCGGCGACGTTCTGCGCCTCGGCGCCGCTGGAGCCGATGTTGCACACCCGCACTCCGCGCTCGCGTGCCGCGTCCACGTCGACGTAGTCGAAGCCGTGGCTCGCGCATTGCACCAGCTCCAACTCCGGTGCGGCGGCGAGGTGTTCGGCGGTCACCGGGGCGAGTGCGGTGATGACGACGTGGGCGGCGCGCAGGGCGGCCGGGTCCTCACCGGCCGCCTCGACGACGGTGACGTCCGCGCCCTCGGGGAAGAGCGTGGCGAGGCCGGCGCCGATGGCACGGCCGCCCACGTGCGGGGCGATGACGGCGAGGACGTTCTTCGGTGCGGTCATGCGGATTCCTCGATGAGGTCGGCGGGGCCGATCGTGGCCGGCGCGGCGTGTCCGGACAGGGCGAGCGTCAGGTCGAGTTCGGCGAGCAGACAGCGGATGACGTGCTCGACGCCCGCCTGTCCGTCGAGGCCGAGCCCGTAGGCGTACGGCCGGCCGACGAGCACCGCCTGCGCGCCGAGCGCGAGCGCCTTGAAGATGTCGTCGCCGGTGCGGATGCCGCTGTCGAACAGCACGGTCAGCCGGTCACCGACTGCGGCCACGACCCGGGGCAGCGCGTCCGCCGCCCCGACCGAGCCGGCCACCTGACGGCCGCCGTGGTTGGAGACGACCACCCCGTCCATCCCGGCGTCGGCCGCCGCGCGGGCGTCGTCCGGGTGCAGGATGCCCTTCAGAACGATCGGGCCGTCCCAGTTCTCCCGCAGGAACGCCAGGTCGGGCCAGGTCTTGGCGGGGTCGGAGAACATGCCGACGAAGTGCATGACGGCCGCGTTGGGGTCCTCCAGCACCGGCTTGGCCAGGCCCGCCTGGAAGGCCGGGTCCGAGAAGTAGTTGGCGGTGCCCACGCCGTGCAGGAACGGCAGATACGCCTGGTCGAGATCGCGGGGCCGCCAGGCCAGCATCGGCGTGTCCAGGGTGACGACGAGCGTGGTGAACCCGGCCGCCTTCGCCCGGTGCAGGAAGCTCCGGGCCACCTCCGGGTCCTTCGGCCAGTACAGCTGGAACCAGCGCTCGGCGTCGCCCATCGCCTCCGCGACCTGCTCCATGGGGGTGCTGGACGCCGAGGACAGGGTGAACGGCACACCCTGCGCGGCGGCGGCCCGGGCGGCCGCGCACTCGGCGTCCGGGTGCATGATCGACAGCACGCCGATCGGGGCCAGCGCCAGCGGAGCGGGCAGGGCGCGGCCCAGCACCTCGACGGACAGGTCCCGTTCGTGCACGTCCCGCAGCATGCGGGGCACGATCCGGCGCCGGTGCAGGGCCGCCCGGTTGGCACGGGCGGTGCTGCCGTCGCCCGCGCTGCCCGCCACATAGCCGACCGGGCCGGGGCCGAGGCGCTGCTCGGTCAGCTCCTCCAGCCGGGTCAGATCGGTGGGCAACCGGGGTACGGCACCCGTCATCCCGTTCAGATAGATCTCGTACTGGAAGTCCGCCCAGTGCTTGCCCATGCGCCGGCCCCGCCTCTCGTCACTGAGAACGCGCTGTACGCCGACCATACCGACCGGTAGGCGGGCGGTGGTTCAGGGGGCGGTCACGGACTCGTGCAGGATGCGGGCCAGTTCCCGCGGCTGGGAGAACATCGGCCAGTGGCCGGTGTCCATGGTCACCAGGTTCCAGCGGTCGCTCTTGAGGAGTTCGGCGACGTCGTCGCTCGGCTCCGGCCAGTCCAGCAGACACTTGACGTAGGTCGTCGGCATCTCGGCGAGCGAGCCGGTCAGGACGGCCGGTTCGGTGAGCGTGGCGCCGGGGTGGGCTGTCGCGCCCCGCACGATCCGGGCGATCTGCTCGTCCGTGAGGCCCTGGTCCGCCAGATCCTCGCCGGAGAAGGGCGCCCAGAAGCCGCCGTTCGCCGCGATCGCCGTCCGCACCCCGTCGCTCGGCCAGCCCCACAGGAACGACTTCCCGTCGGTCGGGACGCTCGCGTCGACGTACACCATCCGCTTCAGCCGGTCACCGATCCGCTCGGCGGCCTGCCCGACCGGAACGCCCGAGTAGCTGTGCCCGACCAGCACCACGTCCCGCAGGTCGAGGCGCTCCACCTCCTCGACGACGTCCCGCACATGGGTCTGCTGTCCGGCCGGTGTTCCCCGCTTCTCGGCCAGCCCGGACAGCGTCAGCGCATGCACTTCGTGCCCGGCCGCCCGCAACTCGGGCACCACCTCGTCCCACGCCCATGCACCCAGCTTCGCACCCGCCACCAGAACGTAATCGGTCATGAGATCAAGGTAGTCGAGGGCACTGACACCGCCCCCGGCCCACTGATCGGCGGCACCGGCACCTCGACGGTGCGGGCCAGCCGCGCTCCCTCGGGCCCGTAGACGGCCCTCGGCTCGGGGAACACCCGCAGCAGCGCCAGGAACAGCACGGCCGCGACGACCAGCGACAACGGCAGGCTGATGTCCACCCCGCCCGCGAGATCACCCAGCGGGCCGACGAACTGGCCGGGGATGTTGGTGAACAGCACGCCGATCACCGCCGCCACCCACCAGGCGGTCATGCCCCGCCAGTTCCAGCCGTGCGCGAACCAGTAACGGCCGCCGCGCTGACGGCGGTTGAAGACCTGCAGGGCCTCGGGGTCGTACCAGCCGCGCCGGGTCCAGTAGCCCAGCATCATCACGACCATCCAGGGCGTGGTGCAGGTGATGATCATGGTGGCGAAGGTCGAGATCGACTGCACCAGGTCCAGCCCGAACCGCCCGACGAAGATGAACGCGATCGACAGCACGCCGACCAGCAGCGTCGCCTGCACCCGCGACAGCCGCGGGAACACCGACGAGAAGTCGAGGCCCGTCCCGTACAGCGCCGTCGTGCCCGTGGCCATGCCGCCGATCAGCGCCAGCAGACACACCGGCAGGAAGTACCAGCCCGGCGAGATCGCCAGCAGCCCGCCCACGAAGTCGGGCGCCGCCGGATCGACGTACTCGGGCACCTGCGCGGCGATGATGCTCGCGGTCGCCAGGCCGAAGACGAACGGCAGCAGTGTCGAGATCTGCGACAGGAACGCGGCACCGATCACCCTGCGGCGCGGCGTGCTCGCCGGGATGTAGCGGGACCAGTCGCCGAGGAACGCCCCGAACGAGACGGGGTTGGACAGCACGATGAGCGCCGCGCCGATGAACGACGGCCAGAACAGCGACCGGGTCGCCGCGTCCGCGGAGTCCGTGAACACGCCCGCGTACGACGGGTCGAAGTCGCCGGCGAAGGCGAACGCGCCCAGCAGGAACAGCACACTCGCCGACGGCACGGCGATCTTGTTGACGAACAGCATGAAGCGGAAGCCGTACACGCACACCGCGAGGACCAGCCCCGCGAAGACGGCGTACGCCACGACGTACGACACATTGCCGCGCGTCAGGCCGAAGAGCCGGTGCGCGCCGCCGACCAGGGCGTCGCCGGAGCTCCACACCGAGATCGAGAAGAACGCGACGGCCGTCAGCAGGGACAGGAAGGAGCCGACGACACGGCCGTGCACGCCCAGATGCGCGGACGACGAGACGGCGTTGTTGGTGCCGTTCACCGGTCCGAACACCGCCATCGGGCAGAGGATCAGCGCGCCCGCGACGACCCCGAGGAGCGTGGCCGCGAGGCCCTGCCAGAAGGAGAGGCCGAACAGGATCGGGAAGGCGCCGAGGACACAGGTGGAGAAGGTGTTCGCGCCGCCGAAGGCGAGGCGGAAGAGGTCCAGCGGGGTCGCGGTGCGCTCGGCGTCCGGGATGCGGTCGACGCCGTGGGACTCGACCTCGGTCAGGGAGGCGGCGGGGGAGGGGAGTTCGGGCTGAGGGGACACGGGGGCTCCAGCGTGGGCGGGGCGGTGGAGCGCGTTGTGGCGCGTCGGGGGCGACGGCCGGTGCCTGCCGCTGGGGTGTGCGGGCAGCGCGGATGCCGTCCTCTCGGGGATCTGCAGACGGTACGGCCGTGCGCAAGAGCCACACCAGAGGACGGTTCATCCATGTTCTGCACCGTCAGTGGATGAAACCTCCATCAGTCGCTTTCCGTGGGGGTGTCCTGGGTGTCCTCCGGTTCCGCGTCCGGCCCCTGCGCCCGCACCCGCTGGACGTTCTCCAGGGACTCGCGCAGTTCGGCGAGCCAGTCGTCGGTGTGCCGCTGCACCAGCCGTACGCACCAGGCGAGGGCGTCACTGCGGCTGCGGGCGACCCCGCCGGCGATCAGGGTGTCGAGGACCTGTCGCTCGGGCTGACGCAGCCGGGTCATCACCGGGGCGGCGATATGGGTGAACAGGGCGCGCTCGTCGCCGCACTCCACGCCCCAGGAGACCTTCCGGCGGAACCGGTGCTCGGCCTCCCGGGCCACCCCGATCCTGGTCTCCCGGGTGCGCTCCCGGAACTCCTGGATCCGGCCCTCCACGGCCGCCTCCCGCTCGGCGGCCGAGACGTCCTCGGCCAGGTGGGGAGCGGGGATACGGCCGATCACGGTGATCTCCTCGCGGTCGACCGTCACCTCGGCCAGTTCCTCGAAGAGATCGTCCGGCAGGCGGCCGGCGAACCAGCCGCGCAGCTTCTCTCGTTGCTCGGTGGTAATCATGTAATCACCATTACTCCGCCCTTCCGGGAACACAAGGACCCGGCGGCGAGTCCGCCGAGAGCGCAACCGGAGGGCCCAACCGGAATGTTTCAGGCCTATTAATCGATGTGCGAAATCCAGCCACATGGCGACTTGGAACGATCAAGAGCCGCCAACTTCCAGCGTTGGAACGTTCGAAGTCCGTCACTTCACGCCACTGATTCAATACGCAAGGTTACTGAAACCGGTGGTGTCGATGTGAGTTTCCGCGACGGACTCGGCAGACTCCCGCTCGTCGCTCCGGCACCGATCGCGCTGGAGCCGGCACACCCCCGACACAAGCGGAAGGATGCACACAATGCGGAACACCGCGCGCTGGGCAGCAACCCTCGGCCTGACGGCCACCGCCATCTGCGGACCCCTGACCGGATCTGCCATGGCCGCCCACGACGCCACCCCCGCCTCGCTCTACGCCCCCTCGGCCCTGGTGCTCACCATGGCCTACGGTGACAGTGCCACCGTGACTACGCCGATGCGCGCGGTCACGCTGAGCTGCGCCCCGACGTCGTCCGGCACGCACCCGGACGCGGCGTCGGCGTGCGCCGAACTACGTGGCGTGGGCGGTGACTTCGAGGCCCTGGGGGCGCGGGACGGCGTGCTGTGCACCAAGCAGTACGACCCCGTGTTCGTCACGGTCGACGGCGTCTGGCAGGGCAAGCGCGTCTCCTATGAGCGCACCTTCGCCAACGAGTGCGTGAAGAGCTCCTACGGGACCAGCCTCTTCGCGTTCTAAGGGACCGGGATCGTACGGCCTCGTGCAGTTCGGCAGCGGCTCGCAGATGGGGAGTGCGTGTCGTGCCGTGAGGCCCCGCGATCTCGCACCGGGGGTCGGTCGGGCGGAGTGGGGCCGCCCGGCCGACACCTCGGATCGCCGGCCGTCCGACACCGTGGATCGCCAAATGGCCGACGCCGCGGATCAGGTGGAATCGCCGCCTTCGCCCGGAATGGCCGACAGCGGCGCGAACCGGCCCAACAGCCCCGCACCGCCGAGCAGCCGCCGTATCCGCGGAGCGTCGGAGACGATGCGGAGGCGGCCGCCCCGGTCTCTGACCCGTGTCTCTGCCCGGCACAGGACGCGCAGTCCCGAGCAGTCGAAGAAGTCGACCCGCCGCAGATCGACCAGAACGTCCGACTCCGGCTTCGCCGTCGCCGCGTCCAGATGCTCGGCGACGAGTGTCGCCGTCGCCAGATCGATCTCACCGATGACCTCGACCACGGTGAACGGCCCGCATCTACGTGTGCGGGCATGCGCGTTCGCCGCGGGCGGCGCGGAGCGGAAGGGGTCCGCTGCCAAGTCCTCGGTCGGATAGGGGGCGCGGTCGTCGGCGTCCGGCGTCATGTCCGCTCCACCTCGGAAGGGGCGTATTTGATCCGGGTAGTTACCCGGAGGCGAGCGTGAGCATCCCTGCGATGCCCCTCGCAAGATTCGGTTCACTCGACCTGGTGAATTTCGCTCGCGACGATTGACTGATCGGCGGTTCGGTCCCCTCGATGTGACGTCCTCCATTGCGCCGCCGCGCAGACCCCGTGAGTCTCTCGTGGAACAAGCGTCCGAAGAACTGTTATCGGCAGCTCATCGATCGATCTCCCATGTATCGGACAGCTTCGTTCGCCGTCGAGGACAGGGAAGTTTTTGATGAGTACAGAGCGCACGAGCGAACTGGCGGGGCTGGTCACCGCGGCCCGCAGTGGCGACCCGGAGGCTCAGGACGCCCTGGTCAGTGCGTACCTCCCGTTGGTCTACAACATCGTGGGGAGGGCTCTGAACGGCTCCGTCGACGTCGACGACGTGGTGCAGGAGACCATGTTGCGCGCCCTGGACGCGCTCGGCGGTCTGCGCACCCCCGAGAGCTTCCGCTCCTGGCTCGTGGCGATCGCGATGAACCAGGTCCGGGCGCACTGGCACGACCGGCAGTCGGCCCCCGGCGCCGTCGAGGAGGCCGAGGATCTCGCGGATCCGGGCGCCGACTTCGTGGACCTGACCATGGTGCAGCTCCAGTTGTCCGGCCAGCGCCAGGAGACGGCACGCGCCACCCGCTGGCTGGAGCCCGACGACCGGGGGCTGCTGTCCCTGTGGTGGCTGGAGTGCGCCGGCGAGCTGACCCGCGCCGAGGTCGCCGAGGCTCTGGAGCTGTCGCCGCAGCACACGGCGGTACGGGTGCAGCGTATGAAGGCGCAGTTGGAGGCGGCCCGGGTGGTCGTGCGGGCGCTTGACGCCCGGCCCCGATGCGGGGAACTGCAAGGTGTGCTGGTCTCCTGGGACGGTCGGCCCTCGGCGCTGTGGCGCAAGCGAATAGCCCGTCATGCTCGTGGTTGCACGTATTGCTCCGGTATGTGGAGCGGGTTGATGCCCGCCGAAGGACTGCTGGCCGGCCTCGCCCTGGTCGCCGCGGCACCCGCACTGCTGGAGCGGGTGCTGTCCGCCTCCGGCGGAATCGCCGCGGTGGCGTCGACCTCCCGGCTGAGCGCGTCGGCGGGCTACGCCGGATCCGACGCGACCGGTGGTCACCGTGCCGTGCGCGGCCGGACGCTCTCCCGTGGAGAGGCCCGTCGTCGGCGGCGGATCAAACGCCGGGCCGTCGGCGGCGCCGTCGTGGCGGCCTGCGTCGCGGGCGGAGGCTTCTGGTACTTCGACACCGACCCCGGCACCGGGACCGAGGAGACCGCCGCCGCGCGGGCCGCCGGCGCCCCCTCCGTGGACCTGGCGGAGCCCAGCGAGATCGAGACCTCCGCGTCGCCGTCCAAGTCCCCCTCGCCGTCCAAGTCGCCGTCGAAGAAGGCAAGCCCCTCCAAATCCCCCAAACCCACCAAGAAGCCCTCGCCCACGCCCCGGCCGTCCACAAGCCCGACCCGGACCCCGACCGCCACGCCCCAGCCGCAGTCGGCCCCGACCGACACCGTCGGGCAGGTCGTCGCGCTGGTGAACAAGGAGCGGTCGGCCGCCGGCTGCGGTCCGCTCGCGGAGGACCCCCTGCTGAACAAGGCCGCGCAGGGCCACTCCGACGACATGGCCGCGCGCGGCTTCTTCGACCACACCAACCCCGACGGCGCCGACCCCGGCCAGCGCATCACCGCCGCCGGGTACCGCTGGTCCACCTACGGCGAGAACATCGCCCAGGGCCAGCAGACCCCGGAAGCGGTGATGGAGTCCTGGATGAACAGCCCCGGGCACCGTGCCAACATCCTCAACTGCTCGTTCAAGGACATCGGCGTCGGCATCCACAACGGCTCGGGCGGCCCCTGGTGGACGCAGGCCTTCGGCGCCAAGCAGTAGGGCGGGCCGCCCGGAGCCGTACGCCCGTCACAGCATGACGTGCTTGACCTGCGTGTAGTCGAGCAGCCCGGTGAGCGAGAGGTCACTGCCGTACCCGGAGTGGCGTACACCGCCGTGCGGCATCTCCGACACCGTCGTGCCGTGCGTGTTGACCCACACGATGCCGGTCCGCAGCGCCCGGCTCGCCCGCATCGCCCGGTCGTGGTCACGAGTCCACACACTCGCCGCGAGCCCTTGCGGGACCCCGTTGGCCAGCCGGAACGCCTCCGCCTCGTCGGCGAACGGCTGGACGGTGACGACCGGGCCGAACACCTCGCTCCGCACGATCTCGTCCTCCTGCCGCACTCCGGCGACCACCGTGGCCCGGTGGAAGTAGCCGGGCCGGTCCAGGACCGCGCCACCCGTGACGACCTCGGCGTGCCCCGGGAGCCGCTCCAACAGGCCTTGTACGGCGGCGAGTTGGGCCGCGTTCGCGAGTGGACCGAAATCGGCGCGCTCGTCGTCCGGTGCTCCGGGCTGCCGGCGGGCGGCACGGTCGGCGAAGAGCGCGAGGAAGTCGTCGTGGACCCGCCGGTCGACCAGGATCCTGGTCGCGGCCGTGCAGTCCTGCCCGGCGTTGTAGAAGGACAGCGACGACAACTGCTCGACCGCGTCGTCGAGATCGGCGTCCGAGTGGATCAACACCGGTGCGTTGCCGCCGAGTTCGAGATGCAGCCGTTTGAGGTCGGCCGCCGCGGCCGCCGCGATCTCCTGTCCGGCGCGGACACTTCCGGTGACGGCCACCAGCCTGACATCCGGGTGGGCGACGAGGGCACGCCCGGTGTCACGGTCGCCGCACACCACGTTGAGCACACCCGACGGCAGGTGCTCGGCGGCCAGCCGGGCCAGGAGCAGCGCCGACGACGGCGTCGTGTCGGACGGTTTGAGCACGACGGTGTTGCCGGCCGCTAGGGCTGGGGCGATCTTCCATACGGCCATCATCAGCGGGTAGTTCCACGGCGTGATCTGCGCACAGACCCCGACCGGCTCCCGGCGCAGGACGGAGGTGCGGCCCGGCGTGTACTCGGCCGCCGCGGCGCCCGGCAGATTGCGGGCGGCCCCGGCGAAGTACCGCAACACGTCCACGATCGCGGGCAGTTCGTCCGCGAGGAACAGGGCACGCGGCTTGCCCGTGTCGGCGACTTCGGCGCGGGTCACCGCCTCGGCCTCCCGCTCCAGGGAGTCGGCGATCCGCAGCAGCGCCGACTGCCGCTGCGCCGGAGTCGTCGACGACCAGTCCTGAAAGGCCTCTTCGGCCGCCCGGCAGGCCGCGTCCACGTCCTCGGGACCGGAGAGCGGGGCCGTGCCATGGGGAAGTGCGGTGGCCGGGTCGATCAACGACAGGGTGGCACCGGACGCGGCCGGTACCTCCTTGCCGCCGATGTGGTTGAGGCGGTCGGTGTCAGCCACGGCGCAGCGCCTCCTCGGCGGCGGCGCGGCCGGTGCGGACGGCGCCCTCCATATAACCGGCGACCCACTGGTCGGAGCCGCAGACGTAGAACGGCGGTTCATGCGTGCCGTGCAGCGGCCCGACGGCCATGACCTCGCCCGGCGGCCACTGGGTGACATAGCCCTGGGTCCACGGGTCGGTGCCCCACAGCCGCAGATGGCAGGCGCTCGGCCGCAGCGCCTCGTCACCGAACATGCCGGCCATCTCGGCGAGCAGTTCGGGCGTGCGCAGGTGGGGCGGGGCGCCGAGCAGGACGCCATAGCGCTCGGGCGGGATCAGCGCCGACAGGACGCCCTCGTTCTGCGGCCAGGTGCTGCCCAGCACCCCCTCCGCCTCCGACAGGCCGTTCAGACCCGCGTCCCGCCAGAAGGGACGGTCGTAGACGGCGGCGAACTTGGCGGCCGTGGCCTGCCGTTGCCGGTGCAGGGAGGCGAGCCGCGCCTCGCTCACCCCGCTGACGGCGACGTCCCGCAGCGGGCCGACGGGCAGGGCGCTCACCACGGCACCGGCGGTGAGGACCTCGCCGGAGGCCAGGCGCACGGTGCAGCGGCCGGGGCGGACGTCCAGCGCGGCGACGGGTGAACCGAGCCGGATGCGCGGACCCAGGACGCGGCCCAGGACCTCGGCGAGCGTCGCCGAGCCCTCCGCGAGCCGCAGTCCCTCCCAGTCGTCGTAGTCGTAGTCGCCCGTGCCCGAGCCGGGGACCGCCGCGCTCTTGCGCAGCGCGGCGAGCAGGGATATCCGCTCGTACGAGCCGCCCGCCAGGGCGAGTTGGCCGATGTCCCACAGACGTACCACCGCCGGTGTGGCCTCCCGGGAGCGCAGCCAGTCGGCCACGGACAGCCGGTCCAGGGCGGGCGCGTCCGGATGCGACCAGGGATCGTCCGGGTCGACGGTGGCGGCGAGGGCGGAGAACTCCTTGCTCAGGCGCGAGTGCAGGGCCGCGTCCCCGGGGCCGAACCAGTGCGGAGGTTCACCGGCCGAGAGCCCCTCCGGGGTCGCGCGGGACATGCGGCCCGGCTCCTGGACATAGCTGGGAACCAGCGCCAGGCCCAGTTCCTTGGCGAGCCGGAGATAGGAGGTGTGCCCGTGGCCGACGACCTCACCGCCCAGCTGGACGGTGCGGCCGTCGGGTGTGCGGGTCTGCTCGACCCGGCCGCCGACGCGGTCCCGGGCCTCCAGGACGAGCACGTCGGTGCCGGCGGAGGCCAGGTCCCGGGCGGCGGCGAGCCCGGCGAGACCGGCGCCGAGCACGATCACGTCGTGATGCATGGGTTTCGCTTTCTTGTGTCAGGGGCGCTCAGGCCAGGACCAGGCAGTGCTCGGGCCGCCATCCGAACTCCACCGTCTCCCCGCCGCTCCAGCGGTCCTCCATGCGGGCACGGGCCGTGTTCTGCTCCAGCACCGACAGCGTGACGCCCGGGGCGAGTTCGATGAGATAGGTCGTGGTCGGGCCGCTGTAGACGGTCTCGCGGATCACACCGCTCAGCTTCGACATGCCCGGTTCGAAGTCCGACAGCCAGATCTTCTCGGGGCGCACGGACACACTGACCGCGGTGCCGTCCGCGATCTCGGAACGGGAGCCGACGGACAGGGCGGGCCCCTTCTCCAGGGCCACCTCACCACCGCGGTACGTGCCGGTCATCAGGTTGGAGGTGCCCATGAAGGAGGCGACGAAGCGGCTGGCGGGGTGCTCGTAGATGTCCTCGGGGGTGCCGCACTGCTCGATGCGGCCCGCGTTCATCACGGCGATCCGGTCGGACATGGTCAGCGCCTCGTCCTGGTCATGGGTGACGAAGACGAAGGTGATGCCGACCTCGCGCTGGATCTGCTTCAGCTCCACCTGCATCTGGCGCCGCAGCTTCAGGTCCAGGGCGGCCAGCGGCTCGTCCAGGAGCAGTACGGCGGGACGGTTGACCAGCGCGCGGGCCAGGGCGACGCGCTGGCGCTGGCCGCCGGAGAGAGTACGGGGCCTGCGGTCGGCGAGACCGGCGAGCTGGACCAGCTCCAGCATCTCGCCGACCCGCTGCCGTATCTCGGCCTTGGCGACGCCGCTGCGCTTGAGGCCGAAGCCGACGTTGTCGGCGACGCTCAGATGGTCGAACAGGGCGTAGCTCTGGAAGACGGTGTTGACGTTGCGCTTGTTCGGCGGCAGGTCGGTCACGTCCTCACCGGCCAGCAGCACCGCACCCTCGGTGGGGTCGCTGAACCCGCCGATCATGCGCAGCGTGGTGGTCTTGCCGCAGCCGGACGGGCCGAGCAGGGAGAAGAAGTGGCCGGCCTCGATGTCCAGGTCGAGGTGGTGGACGGCATAGGAGTCGCCGAACTGCTTGGAGACACCGTCGAGCCGGACGGCGGGGGTCGCGTCCATGGGGATCACTCTCCGGAGAGGATGTCGAGGCCGCCGCGGCGGCCGAAGAGGCGCGGGATGAACAGGGCCAGGGCGATCAGGGCGATGGATCCCGCGAGCATGAGCGTGCCGACCGCGTTGATGGTGGGCTGTACGCCGAAGCGGATCGCCGAGTAGATCCGCACCGACAGGGGCTGCGGGTCGACGCCGGTGGTGAAGTAGGCGAGGACGAAGTCGTCGAAGACCAGCGCGAAGATCAGTACGGCACTGGCCAGCACGGCCGGGAGCAGCGCGGGCAGGGTCACCAGCCGGACCGCCTGCCACCGGGTGGCGCCGAGGTCCATGGCGGCCTCCTCCACCTCCGGGTTCAGCGCGGCGACCCGGGAACGGAGGATGACGGTGACGTAGGAGATGGAGAAGGTGATCTCGGCGAGCATCACGGTGCCGGTGGACAGGGACACGCCCAGCCCCTTGAACAGCAGCATCGACGCCACACCCGTGACGATCTCCGGCGTGATCAGCGGCACCAGCATGATCAGCCCGGCCAGTGAGCCGAGCCGGGTACGGCAGCGGACCAGCCCGACGGCGAGCGCCACCCCGAGGACGACCGAACCGGCCATCGCGACGAGGGAGATGCGCAGGCTGGTGCCGAGGGAGGCGATGAGCACGTCGTCGTGGGCGAAGGCGCGGTACCAGCGCAGGCTGAACCCGTCGAACACGGTCAGGGACTTCTGCGAGTTGAAGGAGAAGAGCGCCACGACCGCGATGGGCAGGTAGAGCAGCGCGAAGAACAGCCCGGTGACCGCGATCAGGAGGCGGGGCCTGCGCTGGGCGCGTGGGCGCTTTCGCGTCCGGGCGGACTCGTGGGCCGGAGCGGTGGTGGAGGGGGTGCTGACCAGGGTCATCGCAGCGCCTCCGCCTCGTCCTTGCGGGTGCGCCGCAGATAGCCGAGCATCCCGATCAGCAGGACCAGCATCAGCAGCATGGTCAGGGCCGAGCCGAGCGGCCAGTTCTGGCCCTGGAAGAACTTGTCCTGGATGAGGTTGCCGATCATGATCTGGTCCGGGCCTCCCATGAGCTGGGCGCTGACGAAGTCGCCCATGGCGGGCAGGAAGACCAGGACGAGCCCGGCCGCCGCGCCCTGCCGGGTGGCGGGCAGCGTGACGAAGAAGAAGGTGCGGACCGGGCCGCCGTAGAGATCGCGGCCGGCCTCGATGAGGGAGACGTCGAGGCGTTCCAGGGCCGCGTACAGCGGGATGATCATGAATACGACGAAGCCGTAGACGAGTCCCGCGACCACGCCGAAACCGCTGTTGAGGATCTTGGTGCCGTCGCCGGCCAGACCGATCGCGCGCAGGGCGCGCAGCACCGGCCCGTCGTCGGAGAGGACCACCGACCAGCCGTACATCCGCACCAGGTAGTTGGCGAAGAACGGCACCACGATCGCGGCGATCAGCGCGTGCTTGTACCGCCCGCCGTACAGGGCGATCGTGTACGCCACCGGATAGGCGATCAGCAGACAGATCACGCAGGTCAGCAGGGCGTAGCCGAGGGAGCGGGCGAGGACCTCGGTGTAGGCGGGGTCGGTCAGGGCGCGCACACCGGCCAGGTCGAAGCCGAAGCGCGGGTTGCCGAGCTCGTCGGTGGTGCCGACCGCGAGGACGGCGACCAGGACCAGCGAGGCGATCAGGAAGCCGGTCATCCACACGGTCCCGGGCAGCATGAGCCAGGTCCAGATACGGGTGCCGTTCGCGTCCCGGCGCCGGGTGCGTGAGGAGGGGCGGAGCAGTGCCATGTCTCAGCCCGCCTTCACATGGGTCCAGGCGGTGTCGCGGGCGTCCTCCGCCGCGCTGCCGCCGTTGCGGAAGAACAGACCGGCCTTCAGGTCGTCCTGGGTGACCATGCACTCCGGGAAGGGCTCGACAAGATCGGCGTAGGTCTTCTCGGAGCCCGCGACCGGCATCGGGTAGCCGATGTACTCGATGTTCTTCTTCACGTTCTCCGGCCGCAGCATGTAGTCGATGAACAGCATCGCGGTGCCGGGGTGGGGCGCGTTCCAAGGGATGGCGTAGCAGTCGGTGTTGATCGGCGTGCCCTCCTTGGGGGCCTCGAACCCGAACACGGACGGGTCCTTCGCCTGGTAGAGCATGGCGGCCATGTCGCCGCTCCAGGCCTGCTGGATCAGCGCGTTGCCGTTGAGGAGGTTGTTGTAGCTGTCGCTGGAGAAGCCACGCAGTCGCGGCCGCAAGGTGCCCAGCAAGGAGGTGATGCGGTCGAGGTCGCCGGTGTCACCGGTGCTGACGCCGAGGCCGAGCGCGAGGGCGCCCATGCCCAGCACCTCGTCCCGGTCGTCCAGCAGGAAGACCTTGCCCTTGGCCCGGTCGTTCCACAGGTCCCGCCAGGAATCGCTGAGTTCACCGATCTTGTCGCGCCGCCAGCCGATGCCGGTCTTGTACGCGGTGAAGGGGACGGTGTGCGCGGAACCGGGGTCGTACCACGGGTCCGCGAAGTAGTCGTACGTCCCGAATATGGCCTGGGAGTGCGCGAGCCGGGAGTGGTCGATACGGCGCAGCCGGCCTCCGCGCACCAGCCGCTGGGCCCACTTGGCCGTGGGAAAGATGATGTCGTAGCGGTTGCCCGCGTTGAGCTTGGCGACCATGCCTTCCATCGAGTCGAAGTTCGACTGGATGACCTTGACGCCGTACTCCTTCTCGAAGCCCTTGAACACGGCCGGGTCGACGAAGTCGGCCCAGTTGAAGTAGACGAGATCGCCGTCGACGCGCGCCTCGACCGGGGCGAGCTGTTTCGCGTCGGGCGTTTTCGCGGGCATGAACCCGCAGCCGCCGGCCGCTGCGCCCAGCAGGCCGCAGGCGCCCGCCCGCAGCACGGCGCGACGGGACGGCGGTGGTACCTCGGGGGACATGAAGCGTCCTCTCCGTCGAGGAACGGCACAAGTCCAGGGCGGGACCGGCTGGTCGGCTCGCTTCGGGCCCTGATGCCGAAGGGATGACCGGTCTGGGGAGGGTGCGTGCGCGGCTCAGAGGGCGCGTGGTAAGGGCGAGGCCGGGGCCGACGGCAGGCCTGCGGCGGCGGGCCGCCGACGCGGGCGTCGGTGCGGGCGCGGTGACGGCGCCGGGACGGCGGGTGTCACTGGTCGGCCCCCTCCAGATCCTTCCTGACCCGGCGGGCGAACCAGCCGACGGCGGCCTCGCGCTGCGACAGCGGCCCCGGCTCGAAACCGGGAGTGCGCAGACCGGCCTGCACCCGCTCCACCAGCTCGGCGTCCTCGTCGTTGGTGACCCAGCCGATGTGGATGTTGAGCCGCCGGGCCAGCCGGGTGCGCATGCCTTCCCCGAGCTTGGTGTAGAAGGCGCCGGGAATCGCCGCCCGGTCCTGGGCGGTGGGCAGGGCGGTCCACGCGAGCACGTGGTCAGGGTAGAAGTCGATGAGCGTATTGGGGTAGATCACGGCGTACCGCCACACCCGCCGGTCGGCCTCGGCCAGCCCCGGCATCGGGGTCGCCAGCCGCTGGTAGAGCCGCTCGGTCCAGTTCGACGACGGCTTGTCGCGCAGCGGTGACTCGAACAGTACGTAGTTCTCCTGGACGTCCACCGTGTACGCCGCGTAGTCGAGGAGTCGCATGAGCGCCGGGTGGGCCACGGGGACGTGGTAGCCCTCCAGGTAGTTGTCGACGATCACCTTCCAGTTGGCGTTCTGCTCCTCGCCGCCCGCCAGGTCGTGGATACGGTGCCTGCCCACGGGGACCAGGCCGGGCCCGGCGTAGTGGCCGACGGCCTCGGCGAGCCCGGCGCAGCTCTCGGCCAGCGGGGTCGCCTCCATGTCGAGGTTGACGAAGACGAAGCCGAGGAAGGACTCCACGTTCACCGGGTGCAGACCGAGGCGTGGCTTGTCCAGGCAGGGGATCCGGCGCGCCTCGGGGGCGCCGACCAGGCGTCCGTCCAGCTTGTAGGTCCAGCCGTGGTACGGGCAGCGGATCGCCTTGCCCGACGGTTCCGGGTCGGCGACCAGACGGGTTCCGCGGTGCCGGCACACATTGAGGTGGGCGGCGAGAGAGCCGTCCTCGGTACGGACGACCAGCACCTCGCGTCCGGCGGCGGTGGCGGTGAGCCGGGCGCCGGGGCCGGGGAGGTCGGACTCGTGACAGACGAGCTGCCAGGACTTGGCGAAGATCCGGTCGGTCTCGGCGTCGGCGATGGCCGGATCTGTGTAGTAGCGGGCCGGCAGGGCCTCCCCGGGATGCTCGGAGAGCTCGGGGGGCGGCTGCGGCGGGGCAGGGGAGACGGTCTCCGCTGCCCGGGTCGTCGAGGGGTTCATGGGGTCCTCCTCCGCGCCGCTGCGGCGGCGATGGGCGGTGAGGGGATGGACCGGGGCGGGGGCAGGAGCGAGTCACGGACCTGCCGTGATCTGCCGCGATCCGGCTGACTGATTGGTTAGTCAGAGTGGGGCGATGGTGGGAACAAGTCAAGACTTGTGAGCTGACTGATTAGTTAGTTAGTCTCCTGGCAGATGGATGGCCCGGGCTCGAAGCCGGATGCCCGGGCGCATTCCACAAGCCCGCGGACTTCAGCACCGCGCCACATGGGGCGTTCGAATCCGGACACCCCGCACAGCTCGCCGCCGCTCTCGTCCCGGCGCCGGAGCATCCCCCCGCCCACGTCTTGGCCGCGCCGCCACCGCCTCCGGAGCATCCGGAGACGGTGCGACCCCGGAGGCACGCATGAGCGCTCGCCGAAGTCTCGTCTGGCTCGGCCTCACGCCGGAGCCCGAACAGGAGCTGCCCGCCGCGGTGGCCGCCCTGCGGTCTCCGCCGGACGGCCGCCCGCCCTCGGCCGTCGTCGCCGCCGAACGGCACCGCGTCGAGCGGCTGGTGCTGCGCGGGACCCAGCGCGGGTGGCTGCGCTACCTCGGCGAAGTCACCGAGCTGGTCGTCCGGGCCGCGGCATCCCGGTCCGCCGATCCGGGGGCGGCCCTGCTGGCCGGCGAGGTCGTCCTCGACCACCACCGCATGCTGATCGGCCTGCCCGGAGCGGGCTACGACCGCACCGCCACACAGCGGCGGGACCTGGAACGGGCACTGGAGCGGCTGCGGGCTCGCCACACGACCGCTCCCCATGGCCACCGCGAGCTCAGGAGCACCGTATGACCGGCGTGATCTCCCTCCTCCCCGAAGGACGGCAGGGCCTCCTCGCCCCGCCGCGGCCCGGTGACGGGTCGTTCGGCGGCGAGAACGTCGACGGGAATCCCGCTGTCGACGGGTACCTCGCCGTGGGCGGGTACGCGCCGCTCGTCGCGCCCGACCGCCTGCTCGACCGGATCGCCGCCGTGGGGCTGCGCGGCCGGGGCGGGGCCGGTTTCCCCGCCGCGATCAAGCTCCGTGCCGTGCGTGACGCACCGGGCCCGCGCGTCGTCGTCGCCAACGGGGAGGAGGGCGAGCCGGGCTCCGTGAAGGACCGCTGGCTGCTGCGGCATCGCCCGCATACGGTCCTCGACGGTCTGCGGCTGGCCGCGGCCATGACCGGTGCCGAACGTGGCTTCGTGTACCTCTCCGACGCCCTCGCCGAGCGGGCCGTGCGACGGGCGCTCGCCGAGTGTCCGCCCGAGCTGCCCGTCGAGGTCGTACGGACCGAGCACACCTATGTCGCGGGGGAGGAGAGCGCGGTCGTACGACGTATCGACGGCGGCCCGGCGTTGCCCACGGCGAAACCCCCGCGGCCGTTCGAGAGCGGGGTCGGGGGCGCGCCGACGCTGGTCGCCAATGTGGAGACGCTGGCCCGGGTCGCGGTGATGTACTCGCGGCCCGAGGAGGCGGAGGTTGTCGCGGGGGCGCACCTGGTGACTCTGTCGGGGGCTGGTGCCCCGGGTGCCGGTGCCGCGGGTGCGGGATCCGGTGCCGGTGGTGGTGCCGTGCTCGTGGAGGTGCCCGCCGGTACGCATCTCAAGGTTCTCGCCGATCTGTGCGGGCACGGCAGGGCCGAGGCGGTGCTGCTGGGCGGCCTGTTCGGCGGGCTGTACGGCGAGGGCTGGGCCGACCTCCCGCTGGACCACGACGGTCTGAACGCGGCCGGCGGCGCCCTCGGCTGCGGTGCGCTGCACTTCCTGGGCCCGGAGGACTGTCCGGTCGCCGTGGCCGTGGAGGCCGCCGCCTATCTCGGGGCGCAGAGCGCCCGGCAGTGCGGAGTGTGCCTCTCCGGAACCGGGGCGATGACCAAGGCCCTCGTGGCCGTCGCACACGGGGAGGCGGGCTACGACACGGTCGCCAAGCTGCACCGATGGTCGCAGCAACTGCCCGGTCGCGGGGCCTGCGGACTGCTCGATGCCGCCGCCCGTGTCGTCGCCACCCTCCTCGCCCACTTCTCCGACCGCGTCGACGCCCACTGCCGCTCCGTCTGCCCCGCCTGCGAAGGGGCGAGGCCCGAGGACGGACGCCGGTTCAGGGTGCCGGTGCCCTGAGCCGTATCGAAGCCCCCTCCACGGACCGCGCCCCCGTTCGCGGACCGTGCCCCCGTCCCCGACCCCGCTCTGCCCGCCTCGCCGCACCGAAAGGACCGCACCATGAAACTCCTGCTGGATTCCACCCGCTGCCAGGGCTACGGCCTCTGCCAGGAACCCGCGCCCGAGCTGATCGACCTCGACGAGTGGGGCTATGCGCAGGTGCGCGTCGCCGAAGTGCCGCCGGGCGGGGAGGACGCCGCCGAGGCCGCCGTCGCCGCCTGCCCCAACTCCGCGCTGCGGCTGGTGAAGTGACATGGGACGTGACCTGTCCGCCCTCTTCGACCCGGTCTCCGTCGCCGTCGTCGGAGCCAGCGACGACCCGGCCAAGTACGGCCACGCCATCGCCGCCCAGGCCGTCCGTGCGGACGGCCGCCGCCCCGTCCACCTGGTCAACCGGCGCGGTGGCACGGTGCTCGGACGCACCGCCGCCCCCAGCCTGAGCGCGATCGGCGAGCCCGTCGACCTGGCCGTGGTCTCCGTGCCCGCCGCCGGATTCGAGGACGCCGTGGACGAAGCCCTGCGTTGTGGGGCCCGGGCGATCGTCGCGATCACCGCCGGTTTCGCCGAGACCGGCGACGCCGGGCGGGCCCGTCAGGACGCCGTCGCCGAGCGGGTGCGGGCCGCCGGTGCCGTGATGGTCGGGCCCAACTGCCTGGGGCTGGCCGACAACACCACCGATCTCTTCCTGGCCTCCGACACCTTCACACCCGGCGGCGTCGCGCTGCTGAGCCAGAGCGGCAACCTCGCCCTCGAACTCCAGCTCCGCTTCCGCCCGCACGGCCTCGGCTTCTCGCGGTTCGTCTCGCTCGGCAACCAGGCCGACGTCACCCTCGTCGACCTGCTCGCCGACTGCGCCCGGCACGAGGGCACCCAGGCCATCGCGGTCTACGCCGAGGACTTCGGCGACGGACGGGCCTTCGCCGAGGTGGCCGCGGACGCCGGGAAGCCGGTCGTGCTGCTCACCGCCGGGCGCGGGGACGCCTCCGCACGCAGCGCGCAGTCGCACACCGGGGCGCTGACCACCTCGGCCGACGTCGTGGCCGCCGCCTGCCGGGACGCCGGGGTGGAACTGGTCGCCACACCCCGCGAACTCACCGTCGCCCTCGCCGCGTTGCACGGTGGACGCCGCTCCGCCGACCGCCGCCGGGTCGCCGTGCTCACGGACGGCGGCGGCCACGGCGTCATCGCCGCCGACGCCGTCGAGGCCGCCGGGCTGACCGTGCCCGAACTCCACGAGCCGACCCGGGTGCAACTGCGGGAAGCCCTGTGGGAACAGTCGGCCGTCGCCAACCCCGTGGACCTCGCCGGCATGGGCGAGCAGGACCCCGGCTCCTACGCGGAGACCGTCGCCGCGCTGCTGGCGGCCGAGGAGGTCGACGCCGTACTGATGACCGGCTACTTCGGCGGCTACGCGGCCGCCGAGGGCGGGCTCGGCGGAGGCGGCAAGGCGCTCGCGGACGGGGAACAGGCCGCCGCCCGCCTCATAGCCGCCCGGCACCGCGCCACCGCCAAACCCCTGGTCGTGCAGTCCATGTATCCCGACTCGCCCAGCTGCCGCACCCTCGCCGCAGCCGGTGTCCCCGTCTTCGGCGCCACCGAGGACGCCGCCCGCGCACTCGCCGCCACCTCACCCGGCGCACCGCACACCGGCGTGACGCCCCTGCCCCACCCCGCAACCCCGTTGCGCGAGAGCGGCTACCTGGAGACCCGCAGAGCCCTCGAAGCGGCCGGACTCGCCTTCCCGGCCGCCCGCGAGATCCACGACGAGGCCGAACTGCTCGCCGCCGCAGGGGAGTTCAGCGGCCCGTACGTCCTCAAGGCCCTGCACCTGCTCCATAAGTCCGACGCCGGGGGAGTGGCGCTGGGCTTGGCCGGACGGGCCGAACTGCTCGCCGCCTTCCGCGAGATGCACGCCCGGCTCGGCGCCCCCTCCTACTCCGTGGAGGCCATGGCGGACCTGACCGACGGCATCGAGCTGATCGTCGGCGTCAACCGGGACCCGCGTTTCGGCCCGGTCGCCATGGTGGGCCTGGGCGGGGTGCTCGCCGAGGCACTGCACGACATCGCCTTCACCCTCGCCCCCGTACCCGCCGACCGCGCCCTGCACCTGCTGCGCGGACTGCGCACCGCCGCCCTGCTCGACGGCGTACGCGGCCGCCCGCCGGTCGACGTCGACGCCGCCGCGCGGGCCGTCGAGACGATCACGACATTCGCCGCCGCCCACCCCGAGATCGCCGAGATCGAGGTCAACCCCCTTCTCGTACGGCCCGACGGGGCCCTGGCCCTCGACTCCCGCGCCGTACTCGCCTGACCGAGCCGCACCCGCCCGCCCCGGAGGACCCCATGGACATGCGCTACACCCCCGAACAGGCCGACCTGAAGCGTCGCGCCGCCGAGTACGCCCGGCTGCTGATGCGGTACGAGGACCAGTCCGAGCAGGCCGGCGGCCCCCTGCCGCAGGAGATCGTCACCGAACTGACCCGCGCCGCGATGGACGCCGGGGTCTACGCCATCAACATGCCCGCCGAGTGGGGCGGCGCGGGCCTGAGCCTGCTCGACCAGGTCATCGTGGAGGAGGAGTTCGGCAAGATCACCAACTGCCTGTGGGACATCCCCTGGCGGCCCGCCAACGTCCTCGCGTACGGCGACGAGCGGCAGCGCGAGAAGTACCTGCTGCCGGTGATCCGCGCCGAGAGGTTCGACGCGTTCGCCGTCACCGAGCCGGGCGCGGGCTCCGACCCGTCCTCCGGGACCTCCACGGCCACCCGCACCGACGGGGGCTGGCTGCTCAACGGGGAGAAGTGGTTCGTCACCTGCGGCGACATCGCCGACTTCCTGCTGGTGCAGGCGGACGCCGGGCCCGAGAAGCTGCCCACGCTGTTCTTCGTCGACAAGGCCGCGCCCGGCGTCGAGATGACCCGCATGCCGCACTTCATGCACTCCGCGGTCAACGGGCACCCCGAGTTCACCTTCACCGACGTCTTCGTCGCCGACGAGGACGTGCTCGGCGGCGTCGGCAAGGGCTACGAGCTGACCAAGGAATGGTTCACCGACGAACGCCTGATGATCGCGGCCCGCACGGTCGGCGCCGCCGAGCGCGCCCTCCAGCTCGCCCGTGACTGGGCCGTGGAGCGCGAGCAGTTCGGGGCGCCCATCGCCTCGTACCAGCTGATCCAGGGCATGCTCGCCGACTGCGCCGTCGACATCGCCGTCAACCGCGCCTACGCCCACCAGGTCGCCTGGGAGGCGGACCAGCCCGGCACCGACCGCAAGACCCTGCACGCCAAGGCCTCCACCGCCAAGCTCGCCGCCAGCGAGGCCGCCGGCCGGGTCGCCGACCGGTGCCTGCAGATCTTCGGCGGCCGGGGCTACGACCGCTCCTACCCCGTCGAGCGCATGTACCGCGAGCTGCGCGTGGACCGGATCTGGGAGGGCACCTCCGAGATCCAGCGGCTGATCATCGCCAACGAGCTCATCAAGCGCGGCACCCGCGCGCTCGCCCTGCCCACGCACTGACACCCACCCTTCCGCACCGCACAGCGAGGACTTCCATGGACTTCCGTCTCACCCCGCGTCAGGTCCGGCTCAAGGCCGACGCCCGCGCCCTCACCGACTTCATCGCCACCTACGAGACCCAGTGCGAGGAGGAGAACGGCCTGCCCGCCGACGCGCACGCCAAGATCCGTGACGCCGTGCTGGACGCCGGGCTGCAGGCCGTCAACATGCCCGCCGAGTGGGGCGGCGCCGGCCTCACCATCGCCGAACAGGCCACCGTCCAGGAGGAGTTGGGTCGCCTCACCGGCGCCCTGTGGGACATGGTCTGGCGACCCGCCAACGCACTCCGCTTCTGCACCCCCGAACAGCGTGAGCGCTTCCTCATCCCGGTGATCAAGGGCGAGCGGCGCGACTGCTACGCCGTCACCGAGCCCGGCGCCGGGTCGGACCCGCAGAACCTCGCCACCACCGCCACCAGGAACGACCGGGGCTGGGTGCTCAACGGCGAGAAGTGGTTCGTGACCGTCGGCGACCACGCCGACTTCATGATCGTGCTCGCGGCGGCCGGCCCGGAGCGCGCGCCCACCCTCTTCCTGGTCGACAAGGACACCCCGGGGATCGAGATGACGCGCGTCCCGCGCTTCATGCACACCTTCGTCTACGAGCACCCCGAGTTCACCTTCACCGATGTGCAGGTGAGCGAGGACGCCGTGCTCGGCGGCATCGGCGAGGGCTACGACATCACCCGCTCCTGGTTCACCGAGGAGCGCCTGATGATCGCCGCCCGCACCACCGGCGCCGCCGAACGGGCGCTGGAACTGTCCCGTGACTGGGCCGTGGAGCGCGAGCAGTTCGGGGCGCCGATCTCCTCGTACCAGCTGATCCAGGGGATGCTGGCCGACTGCGCCGTCGACATCGCCGTCAACCGCGCCTACACCCACCAGGTCGCCTGGGAGGTCGACAACTCCTCGGCCGAGGACCGCAAGACGCTGCACGCCAAGGCGGCCATCGCCAAGCTCGCGGCGAGCGAGGCCTCCGGCCGGGTGATCGACCGCTGCCTGCAGATCCACGGCGGCCGGGGCTACGACCGCGCGTACGCCGTCGAGCGGCTCTACCGCGAGCTGCGCGTGGACCGCATCTGGGAGGGCACCTCCGAGATCCAGCGGCTGATCATCGCCAATGAGCTCATCAAGCGTGGCTCCGGGGTCCTGGACCTGCCGGTCGCCTGACGCGTGCCGCCGCAGAACAGAGGCCGCAGAACAGAGGTCGCAGAACAGAGAGGAAGGCCGATGACCGACATCAAGCGCGTGGGGGTGGTGGGCTGCGGTCTGATGGGCGCGGGCATCGCCGAGGTGTGCGCACGGGCCGACGTGCCGGTCACGGTCGTGGAGCGCGATGCGGAGGCCGCCCGGGCGGGCCGCCTCCGCATCACCCGCTCGCTCGACCGGGCCGCCGGGAGCGGCAGGATCGACGCCGGGCGACGCGACACCGCCGCGGCCCTGATCACCGTCGTCGACGAGATCGAGGCCCTGCACGACCGCGACCTCGTGATCGAGGCGGTCGCCGAGGACGAGCGCCTCAAGGTCGACGTCTTCTCCCGCCTCGACTCCGTGATCACCGACGACCGCACGATCCTCGCGACCAACACCTCCTCCATCCCCGTCATCCGGCTCGCCGCCGCGACGACCCGCCCCGACCGCGTCGTCGGCGTGCACTTCTTCAACCCCGTACCGGTCCTGCGGCTCGTCGAACTCGTACCGTCGCTCCTCACCTCGCCCACCACGACGGAACGGGCCGAGCGGTTCGTGACCGGCACCCTCGGAAAGGAGGTCGTCCGCACCCGGGACAAGGCCGGGTTCGTCGTCAACGCCCTGCTCGTGCCGTATCTCCTCGCCGCCATCCGCATGGTGGAGTCGGGCAGCGCGACGGTCGAGGACGTCGACCGCGGCATGGTCCTGGGCTGTGCGCACCCGCTCGGCCCGCTCGCCCTGACCGACCTGATCGGCCTGGACACCACCCGGGCCATCGCCGAGTCGCTGTACGCCGAGTTCCGCGAGCCCCAGTACTCGCCGCCCCCGCTGCTGTCCCGGATGGTGGAGGCCGGGCTGCTGGGCCGCAAGTCCGGGCGGGGCTTCCATGTGTACGACGAACAGGAACGGCCCGAGGTACCGGTACCGGCGAGGCGGTCGTGAGGGAAGATGGTCATGGCGTACGACCACCGAACGAGGGGAGCCGCACGGTGTCCACCAAGGTGCGCACGGCAGACACACGCGAGCGCATCCTGACCGCGGCGTGCGAGGTCATCGCCGAGACCGGCTTCGAGAAGATCCGCATGCGCATGGTCGCCGAGCGGGCCGGTGTGTCGACGGCGCTGCTGCACTACCACTTCGACACGCGCGAGAAGCTCTTCACCGAGGCGATGACCCACTCCTTCGCCAACACAGCCGTCGACGTGGAACGCGACGCGGAGACGGCACCGGCGGCGGTCATCCTGGCCCGCATCCTGCGCAATCTGCTGCCGACCGACCCCGAACTCCACCAGGACTGGCGGCTGTGGCAGGAACTGTGGGTGCGGGCCCTGCGCGACGAGACCACCCGGGTCTTCGCCGTCGACCTGTACGCCCAGCTGCACGGCTGGGTGTCCGACGCGATACGGCGCGGTATCGCCTCCGGCGAGTTCACGGCGACCGACGTGGACGACCTCAGCACCCTCGTCCTGTCCCTCAGCGACGGCTACGGCATCCGCCTGATGCTCCGCGACCCGACCGTCACCCTCGACTCGGCCCTCACCTCCATCTGGCGCCATGTCTCCACCGCGCTCGGCCTGCCGGCCGCGGTGCCGACGGACTGACCTCCGGTCCGGCGATCGGCGGACGGTCCCAGGGCCCGTGTATTCCTTGACGGGCATATAACCTCTGAGGCATATTGGTCTCATGTCCGACGACGCCTCCCTCTGGAGCGCCCTCGCCGATCCCCACCGGCGGGCCATCGTCGCGCTGCTCCTTGAGCGGCCGCGGCCCGTGGGGGAGATCGTGGAGGCATGCGGGCTGAGCCAGCCGAGCACGTCGAAGCATCTGAAGGTGCTGCGGGAGGCGGGCCTGGTGCGGGTACGGCAGGACGCGCAGCGGCGTGTCTACGCCCTCGACCCCGCCCCGATCGCCCAGCTCGACGCCTGGCTCGCCCCGTACCGCGCGCTCTGGAACCGCAGCCTGGACGCCCTGGGCCGCCGACTCGACGAGACGTCGGACGAGACGTCGGGCAAAGCGTCGGACAAGGCGTCGGACGAGACGTCGTACGACCCCAAGGGACCCACCACGAAGGACTGATCCGCCATGACCGCCGACCTCACCGGCACCTTTCTGACCCTGGACGACGGCCGCCCGGCCGTCCGCTTCACCCGTACCTACGACCACCCCGTCGAGCGCGTCTGGCGGTTCGTGACCGACGCCGACGAACTGGCCCACTGGTTCCCCTCCCGCGCCGAGATCGATCTGCGCCCCGGCGGCGAGATCAAGTTCGGCGGCGACCCGAACATGGAGGACTCCACCGGCCGCGTGATCGCCGTCGACGAACCCCGGCACCTGTCCTTCGAGTGGGGCGGCGACGAGCTCCACTTCGACCTGGAGCCCCTTGACGCCGAGCGCACCCGCTTCACCCTCACCAACGTCCTCGTCGCCGAGAACACCGCTGCCCGCAACAGCGCCGGCTGGGAGGTCTGTCTGACCGCCCTCGACGCACACGCGCGCGGGGAGCGCTTCGAGGGACCGCACGCCGGGGCCGGGGCGCCCTGGAAGGAGCTCTACGCCGGCTATGTGGCCGCCGGCGTCCCCTCCGGCGCCCCGGTCCCGGGCCTGGACACCTGAGCGTGATCAGTCCGTCCCGGCCGGGGCGCAACTGGTCCCGGATATCGGGAGCCTCAGCTCCGTGAGGTAGTCGTCCACCGCACCACGCGTGCAGTCACCGCGCCCGTAGACGCTGTGTCCGGCACCCTCGTACGGCAGCAGGACCGTCGTCCCTCGGGTCTGCCGGTGCACCTGGGCCGCCCACGCGAAGTTGTTCGCCGGGTCGTGCCGTGAATGCAGCATGAGGATCCTGGGCGCCTCGGTGATACGCAGACGGTGCTGCGGGTTGTTCACCTCGTCCGGCCAGCCGACGCAGCCGGCCACCGCGGCATGCACCCGAGGCGAGCCGCGCATGTGCGGTGCGGCCTGTAGCTCGGCCCGGGGCAGCCCGGCGAACTCGCGGTGGTCCTTCGGCCGGATGCGCCAGTCCTGGCAGAACACCGCGTGGAACGGTTCCGCCTTCGTCTGCGGCTCCGCCTGCCGGGACCGCTCGGATCCTCGTCGCTGGGTCGGTTTCTGCGCGTCGAGCCCCGCCAGGTAGGTGGCCAGTTCCGTCCAGTCGGGGCCGTAGAACGCCTTGAAGGCGAACAGGGTGATGTCGTTCGCGGTGAGGGTCCGCGCCGGCGTCTCGGGGTCGTGTATCTCCCCCCGGTCGGCGCGCTCCAGCAAACCGTCCCACACGGCCGTCACGTCCCGGCCGTGCAGTGCGCAGGAGCCGGTGCGCTCGCACCACTTCACGAACTGGTGGAAGGAGTCCTCGGCGGTGGTCGCGGAGGAGAGGAGGAACTCCCGGGTGCCGATGCTGTGGTCGATGTTCGCGGTCAGTGCCATGGACCGGATGCGGTCGCCGTACTCCTCCGCGTACTGCTCGCCGATCAGCGTGCCGTAGGAGTGGCCGAAGTAGTTGATCTTCTCCTCGCCCAGCGCCCCGCGCAGTGCGTCCATGTCCCGGACGACGCTCAAGGTGTCGGCGTGGTCGAAGACCGGCCCGGTGTGCCGTCGGCAGTCCTCGCGCAGAGCGCGGTTGTACTCGGCGAGTCGATCGAACTCGGCCTGGTCGCGGGGGTAGGCCGACGGCCGTCGGCCCAGCAGCTCCGTGGAGCACTTCACCGGACTGCTGCCGCCGACACCCCGGGGGTCGAACCCGACGATGTCGAACCTCTCCTGGACGGCCTTGCTGAAGTGGGACTTGGCCCGAGTGATCGCGAAGTCCACACCCGAGTCGCCCGGTCCGCCCGGGTTGACCAGCAGTGCCCCGACGCGGCGATCCGGATCGGTCGCCTTGCGCCGGGCCACCGCGAGATCGAACGTCCCGCCCGACGGGCGCGCCCAGTCGACGGGAAGGCGCAGGGTCCCGCACTCCGCCGTGCCGTCCTGGGCGCACGGTTTCCAGTCGATCGTCTGCCGGGGCGCTGTGTCCGTGCCGTGTGGGCCGGAGGGTGCCGCAGCCATGCCCGGCGTCGACACCCCCGCGAGTAATCCGGCGGCGAGCGCTGCGGTGAGCGCCCTGATGAGTGGCCGCATGAAGTCCCTTCCGAGTGTCCTGCGAACGGATCGCGGGGGAGACCCGCAAGATCGAACGTGGCAGTGATCCACTCGGTGGCACAACCGAACAGGACGGGAATCAGGGAAGGCACAGGGACGTGGTCAGGGCCGCCCTCAGGGCGACGCCTCGGGGGTTGCCGTGGAAACCCCTGAGCCGACCCGGAATTGTCAAGAAACCTCACTCACGCCATCTGCCGCCGCACCAACTCGTGCAACCGCCCGCCCGTGTCCGCGAGGAGCTGCGCGGGCGGCCCCTGCTGGGCGACCTTGCCGTCCTGCATCACGATGACGCGGTCGGCGTCCAGGACCGTCGACAGCCGGTGCGCGATGACGATGCGGGTGGCGTTCAGGGCCTTGGTCGACTCGATGACCGTGCGCTGCGTCTCGTTGTCCAGGGCGCTGGTCGCCTCGTCGAAGAAGAGGATGCGCGGCCGGCGGATCAACGCCTGCGCGATCATCAGACGCTGCCGCTGTCCGCCGGAGATCGCACCGCTGCCCGAGACGATCGTGTGCAGACCCATCGGCATCCGCTTGATGTCCTCGGCGAGCCCCGCCATCTCGGCCGCCGCCATCGCCTCCTCCGGCGTGTACGGCTCCGTACCGCAGATGACGTCCAGGATGGACCCGGTGAACGGCTGGGCGTGCTGGAGCACGACCCCGCACTGCCGCCGCACGGCCGACTGGTCGAGCGCCGCCAGGTCCTGGCCGTCGTACAGGACACTGCCCGAGACCGGCTTGTCGAAGCCGATCAGCAGTCTGAGCAGGGTCGACTTGCCGCAGCCGCTGGGGCCCACGATCGCCACGAACTCGCCCGGCCGGACATCGAAGGACACGTCGTCGAGGATCAGGGGGCCGTCGTCGGAGTACCGGAAGGACAGCCGGCGCGCCTCGATCGACCCGGTCAGCGGGCCCGGCCGGGTGCTGGCCGTGCGTACCTCGGGCGTGGCCTCAAGGACCGGCTTGATCTCCTCGAACAGCGGCAGCGCCGCCACCACCGACACGAACGAGCCGGTCAGCTGGGTGACCGAGGTCAGCAGCATCGTCACCGAGGTGTTGAAGGTCAGGAAGGCCGCCGCCGACATCGACCCGCGTGCCGGGCCCGCCAGCAGCATGAACATCAGCAGCGTGCACACCGGCAGATACACCGCGCCCAGCACCGTGGTGAGGTTCTTGATCCGCCCCACCTTCTGCTGGAGTTCACGGCTGCGCGCGAACCGGTCCGCCCAGGCCGCGTACGCGTAGTTCTCGGCCGCCGCGACCCGCAGCTTCGGCAGTCCGCGCAAGGTCTGGAACGCCTGGTTGTTCAGCTTGTTGCTCAGCACCACCAGCCGCCGCTGCCAGCGCACCTGCCACAGCCCGAGCCCCAGGAAGACCGCCGCGATGACGACGAGCATGCCGATCGCCGCCAGCGCCATCGGCACGCTGTACCAGAACAGCAGCGACAGGTTCATCGCGCCCACCGTCACCGACTGGGCGACGACGGGGCCGACTCCGGCCATCAGCCGGCGGATCGCGCTGATGCCCATGGCCTGGCTCGCCAGCTCGCCGGTCGAGCGCTCGGTGAAGAACTTCGTCGGCAGCCGCAGCAGCCGGTCCCACAGGGCCGGCTGGAGCGTCGCCTCGATACGGCCCTCCAAGCGCAGGATCGTCAGGTTCTGCAACAGCATGAAGGCGCCCGCCACCACGCTGCTGATCATCACGGCCAGACAGAACTGCACGATCAGCCCGGTCTGCGCCTTCGGTACGAACTCGCCGAGCACCTTGCCGGGGGGGGGGGGGCCCCCCCCCCCCCCCGCCCCCCAACCCCCCCCCCCCCCCCCCACGGGGGCGGAAATATACCCGCCCGCCCCCGCCACGCGCGAGGAAAAAACAAACACA
>NZ_JBHYJA010000021.1:119722-162938 GCF_042740355.1 Streptomyces sp. NPDC059010 | reverse complement strand
GGGGCGGAGCCCCCTGGGAGCGGGGTCGAAGGGGCGGCAGCCCCTGGGGGATGGGACGGGTAGGGGCGGCGGGGGCGAGGAAGCTAACGGGTTCGCTCCACGCGGCGTTCGTCCCAGACGGGCTCGGTCGTCTCCCGTACCCGGCCGTCGCTGCCGAACACCAGGTACCGGTCGAAGGACCGAGCGAACCACCGGTCATGGGTGACCGCCAGCACCGTGCCCTCGAACGCCTCCAGCCCCTCCTGAAGCGCCTCGGCGGACTCCAGATCGAGGTTGTCGGTCGGCTCGTCGAGGAGCAGGGCCGTGACACCCTCCAGCTCCAGCAGCAGGATCTGGAAGCGTGCCTGCTGGCCACCGGACAGACGGTCGAACGTCTGCTCGGCCTGCTGGGTCAGCTCATAGCGCCGCAGCCGGGACATCGCGGCCCCCCGGTCCTGGGCATGCTCCTGCCACAGGATGTCGAGCAGGGTCCGGCCCATCAGCTCGGGGTGCGCATGGGTCTGCGCGAAGTGCCCGGGCACGACACGAGCGCCCAGCTTCCAGGCCCCGGAGTGTGCCACGTCCTCCCCCGCCAGCAACCGCAGGAAGTGCGACTTGCCGGAACCGTTGGAACCGAGGACGGCGACCCGCTCACCGTAGAAGACCTCCAGCGAGAACGGCTTCATCAGCCCCGTGAGCTCAAGCTCCTCGCAGGTGACGGCCCGCACCCCGGTACGCCCGCCCTTCAGCCGCATCCGGATGTCCTGCTCACGCGGCGGCTCCGGCGGCGGCCCCGCCTCCTCGAACTTGCGCAGGCGGGTCTGAGCGGCCTGGTAGCGGGAGGCCAGCTCATGGCTGATCGAGGCGGCCTGCCGGAGACTCAGCACCAGCTTCTTCAGCTGGGCGTGCTTCTCGTCCCAGCGCCTGCGCAACTCCTCGAAGCGGGCGAAGCGTTCACGCCGGGCCTCGTGATACGTGGCGAAGCCACCACCGTGCACCCAGGCGTCCGCCCCGGCCGGCGAAGGCTCCACCGACACGATCTTCTCGGCGGCACGGGCAAGCAGTTCACGGTCGTGGGAGACGAAGAGGACCGTCTTGCGGGTCTCCTTCAGCCGCTCCTCCAGCCACCGCTTGCCGGGCACGTCGAGGTAGTTGTCGGGCTCGTCGAGCAGCAGCACCTCGTCGGTGCCGCGCAGCAGCGCCTCAAGGACCAGCCGCTTCTGCTCACCGCCCGACAGGGTCCGCACCTGCCGCCACTGCGCCTTCTCGTACGGCACACCGAGCGCGGCCGTGGTGCACATGTCCCACAGCGTCTCGGCCTCGTACCCGCGCGCCTCGGCCCAGTCGGCGAGCGCCTGCGCGTACTTCAGCTGGGCGGCCTCGTCATCGACGGTCATGATCAAGTGCTCGGCGGTGTCGACGGCCTGCGCGGTCTCGCGGATACGCGGCGGCGCGACCGACACGAGCAGGTCGCGTACGGTCGTCTCGTCCCGTACGGACCCCACGAACTGCCGCATCACACCCAGCCCGCCACTGACGGTGACGGTGCCGCCGTGCGGCTTCAGCTCCCCGGAGATCAGTCGCAGCAGGGTCGTCTTACCGGCGCCGTTGGGCCCGACCAGCGCCACGACGGCGCCTTCGCCCACCCGGAAGGACACGTCGCCGAGCAACGCCCTCCCGTCGGGGAGGTAGTACTCAAGATGCGCGGCTTCCAGATGTCCCATGATGCCGAATTGTGCGGGCCGTCGCGGAGCTGCGGCAAACCGTTATACGGAACGCCGTCCCGGCGGCCCCGTCGCGGCCCCGTCCCCGGGTGCCTACGGCGTGTCCTCGACGACCGGCCACCCGGCGGGCCCGCCCTCTCCGGCCGGAGCCACCACCGCTCCCGCCCACGACAACGCCTTCCACCCGTCCTCGGGCGAGCCCTCAAGGATCACCACACCGGTGTTGTCGAGCGGTCGCGCGGCGGCGAAGGCCACATCCACGTTGTCCGCGCGGACAGCCGTCCACAGACGGATGACCGCGCCGTGGCTGATCATGGCGACGGTCCCGGCGCCGCTGTCCACGGCCTCGGCCACCACGGCGTCGTACCGCGCCAGCACCTCCGTGCCGTTCTCGCCGCCCGGGATGCGCTGGTCCGGGTCGCCGGCCGCCCACGCGAACACCGTCTTCATGTAGAGCCGGCCCCGATCGGAGTCGCCGGGCAGCATCTCCAGATCGCCCGCGGACACCTCGCGGATGCCGTCCCGGACGAGCACGTCGAGGCCGCGGGCGGCGGCCAGCGGGGCCGCGGTGTGCTGGGTGCGGGTGAGGGTGGAGACGTAGAGGGCCTCGATGTCCTCGTCGGCCAGCGCGGCGGGCAGGGCCGCGGCCTGCTGTTCGCCGAGTGCGGTGAGGCCCGGGCCGGGGACGGCCGTGTCCAGCAGGTGGCGCAGGTTGGACGGGGTCTGGCCGTGGCGGACGAGGAGCAGGCGCATGTGACGGGTTCCTCCGTGTGTCTCTCACCGCGGGCCGGACAGCAACCGGCGACTTCAGGGTACCCAGCCCTGTATGAGCCCAGACGTCGACCTCACCGTCCCCAGGCCCGGCCGGCACGCCCTGCGCGACCGGCTGCTCGCTCTCGACTCCCGGCTGTTCGAGTTCGCCGCCGAACAGCACTGGCCGTATGCCGAGCGGGTGCTGCCGCGGCTGAGCCGGAGCGCGAACCACGGCGTGCTGTGGTTCGCGACGGCCGCCGCCATCGCCGCCAGCCGCACGCCCCGGGCCCGTCGGGCCGCGGCGCGGGGGCTGGCCTCGCTCAGCCTGGCCTCGCTGACCATCAACACCCTCGGCAAGCGGTCGGTGCGCCGTCCCCGGCCGCTGCTGGATCCGGTACCGCTGGTCCGGCAGCTGAAGCGGCAGCCGATCACCACCTCGTTCCCGTCCGGTCACTCCGCGTCGGCGGCGGCGTTCGTGACCGGGGTCGCCCTGGAGTCGCCCACGTGGGGGCTGGTCGTGGCCCCAATCGCCTGGTCGGTCGCGCTGTCCCGGGTGTACACGGGCGTCCATTTCCCGAGCGACGTGCTGGCGGGGGCGGCGCTGGGCGCGGGCGCCGCGTTCGCCGTACGGGGCATGGTGCCGACCCGTGACCGGCTGGTGCCGCCGGCCCGGCCCCGTACGGACGTGCCGGCGCTGCCGGACGGAGCGGGTCTGGTCGTGGTGGCCAACACGGGGTCGGGCACCGCCGACCGGGTGCACGCCCTGCTGGACGCGCTGCCGCGCGCCGAGATCGTCCAGTGCGAACCGTCCGACACCAGCGAGGAGTTGCGCAAGGCGGCGGCCCGCGCCCGGGTGCTCGGCGTGTGCGGCGGGGACGGCACCGTGAACGCGGCCGCCGAGGTCGCGCTGCTGCACGGTCTGCCGCTGGCGGTCCTCCCCGGCGGCACGATGAACCACTTCGCCCATGACCTGGGCGTGGAGGACGCACACGATCTGAGCCGGGCGGTCCGGCGCGGCGAGGCCGTGCGCGTCGACGTGGGCCGGTTCACCTGCGACGGACAGCAGGGCCTGTTCCTCAACACCTGCAGCCTGGGCGTGTATCCGGAGCTGGTGCGTGAGCGGGACCGCTTCGGGGCACGGTTCGGCGCCTGGCCGGCCGGGGTGTTCGCGGCCCTGCGCGTCATGCGCCGCGAACGTCACCCGCTGCACGCCGAGGTCGCGGGCCGCGCCCACCCGTTGTGGCTGCTGTTCGCCGGGAACGGCACCTACCACCGGGTGGGCCTCGCCCCCGCCCGGCGGCTGGACCTCGCGGACGGGGTGCTGGACGTCCGCGTCGTGCACGGTGGCCGCCGGCCCGCCCTGCGCCTGCTCGCGGCAGCCCTCGCGGGCCCGCTGACCCGGTCCCCCGCCCATGCGGCGGTCCAGGTCGGCCGGCTGCGTCTGTCGGGGGTCACACCGGGCGCGCTCCTCGCCTACGACGGCGAAGTCACCGAGGTGGGCGGCGAGGTGACGCTGGAGAAGCTGCCGGAGGCGCTGACCGTCTACCGTCCGCTGCCGAACACCCGATAGTCCACATTGTAAAACGCGGGTCTCAGTATTCGACATGCGCGCGTACGGTGGTGAGCCGGTACACGAGACGAGGGGAAGAGCCATGTCGAAGGCATTGCCGAAGACTCCGTCGAAGGCCCGGGAGACCGCCGTCTACACGCACGGGCACCACGAGTCCGTGCTGCGTTCGCACACCTGGCGCACCGCCGCCAACTCGGCGGCGTACCTGCTCGGCTCACTGAAGCCGCACATGCGGATCCTGGACATCGGCTGCGGCCCGGGCACGATCACCGCCGACCTGGCGGCCCTGGTCCCCGACGGACATGTCACCGGTGTCGACCGGGCGCCGGAGATCCTGGAACAGGCCCGGGCCACGGCCGCCCGACGCGCCCTGACGAACGTCGAGTTCGCGGTCGCGGACGTGCACGCCCTGGACTTCCCGGACGACACGTTCTGCGTGGTCCACGCCCACCAGGTGCTGCAGCACGTCGGCGATCCGGTGGGCGCGCTGCGCGAGATGCGGCGGGTGACCAGGCCGGGCGGCTTCATCGCGGTACGCGACTCGGACTACGCGGCCATGACCTGGTACCCGGCGTCCCCGGGCCTGGAGGACTGGCTGGACCTGTACCGCCGGGTCGCCCGCGCCAACGGCGGTGAGCCGGACGCCGGACGCCGGCTGAAGTCCTGGGCGCTGCGCGCCGGGTTCTCCGACATCACGGCCACGTCGAGCACTTGGACCTTCTCGACGCCTCAGGAGCGGGCCTGGTGGAGCGGGCTGTGGGCGGATCGGACGCTGGCCTCGGCGTATGCCGAGCGGGCCACGGAAGGGGGGCACGCGACCATCGCGGAACTGCGGGCCGTGTCGGAGGCGTGGCGGGAGTGGGGGCGGCGGGAGGACGGCTGGTTCAGCGTGCTGCACGCGGAGATTCTGTGCCGTAAGGAAGCCTGAATCTCGAATTTCTGGAAACCCGGGCGAACAGGAGGTCAGATTATGGTTCCTATTCTGCTCGTACTGCTACTGGCTCTGATTCTCTTCGGTGCCGGATTCGCGCTGAAGGCCCTGTGGTGGATCGCGGTCGCGGTTCTCGTGGTGTGGCTCCTGGGTTTCGTCATGCGTGGCACCACCACGGCGGGCGGCAGGGGCCGCTGGTATAGGTGGTGAATTCGCCCCCGGGGGAAGTCCCGAGGGAATGATGCCCCCGGGACTTCCCCCGGGGGCATCATTCCCGGGGAAGCAGCGGTCCCAACGGCCCGAGGTCCAAGTTCAGGTCCTCGGGCCGCAGTCCGTAGCGCTCACGCAACTCGGCCATACGGTCTTCGAGGAGCATCAGCGTGAGCCCGATCCGTTCCTCCTGCTCCTCGCTCAGAGCGCCCTCGTCGAAACGGCGCAGCGCCTGCCGCTCCATCAGCTGACGGAGCAACTCGACGACCGTCAGGACGAGTTTCACCAGGTCGCGCTCGACGGTGTCGGGATCGAGGTCCAGGCGGTTGCGATGTGACGTCACGTCAATTGCCCCCAGGGCGACGGGACCTGCTCGTTGACCGAGCTGATCAGCGCGTTCAGATCGATGCGGACGAGGTCGACGTCCGCGATGCGCAGGGTGATGTCCCCCGTGACGACGACGCCCCCGGCGAGCAGCCGGTCGAGCAGGTCCACGAGGGCGACCTCACGGCGTTCGACGACGGTCACGGCCCCTCCTCCGGCTCCTCCGCGAACTCGCCGGAGAAGGAATAGGCAGCCCATGGGCCGGTGAGTTCGACCCGGATTCCGGGGGCACCGTCCTTCTCCCGGTCCACGAGTTCCACGAATTCCTCGGAATCCGCGCGCGGCACCAGATAGGCGGCATTGAGCACGTTCTGTCCGGAGGATCCGGAAAGCGCGGCGCTCTGCGGGGCATGCAGCCGGGAGTCCTCGGCGAAAGCGGAGAGTGTTTCGTGCAGTCGGCCGGCGAATTCGGTGGCTTTCTGCCACACGTCCTCACGGGCGCGCGTCTGCCGGCGGCGCCGGCGCAGATAGTCGCGCCCCGACGCGGCCCCGGTGCCGGGCCGACCGGACTCGGCAGCCTCGGCGGATCGGGCGGACTCGGCGGATTCCGTGGATTCCGTGGGCTCTGGCTCGACGTACACCTTGACGCCCCACTCCACTCGCCCTTCCAGCCGGTCGAGAACGCGCCGGAAGTCCTCCTCGCGGGCCTCCATCATGGTCCGTACGCCGCTGTCGTCCCGAAAGACGGTGGCGAGCCGCAGCGGCAGCGGGGTGGTGACGACGGTGAGCGCGTCGATGACCTGCTGGTGGGCGCGGGCCGTCGTGCTGAGCCAGTCCAGGTCCTCCAGGTGGGCACGCAGCGCAGCCTCGGCGAAGTCCGCCTCGGGCACCGTGCTGACGACCGCGATCAGGCCGTGGTGTGTCAGCTGCTTCGGCGGCGCCCCGGCGACCCCCGTCAGCTGGGCCTGGAGGGCGGAGCGAAAGGGGCGGCAGACGGCGTAGACGTAGCGCAGTGCGCTCATGGGGCCTCCTCCTGTCTCGGGGCGGGCTCCAGCTGGGCCAGACGCTCACGCAACTCGGCGTTCTCCCGGGCGAGTTCGTCGCGGCGGGCGCGTGTACTGAGCGCCGGGTCGTCCTCCCACCAGTCGATGCCCATCTCCTTCGCCTTGTCGACCGAGGCGACGATGAGGCGCAGCTTGACGGTGAGCAACTCGATGTCGAGCAGGTTGATCCGGATGTCGCCCGCGATGACAATGCCCTTGTCGAGCACCCGCTCCAGGATGTCGGCAAGGTTGGCGCTGCTGCCCTGGCCGTAGGGCTCGGGCAGCCGGCCCGGCATCGTCATCGTCGGCTCCCGCCACCGGCGTACTCGGACTCTTCCTCGTCCTCGTACTCGGGCTCGTCCTCGTAAGCGTCCTCGGGCTCCTCCTCGTCCTCGCGCTCTTCGCCGTCGTCCTCCTCGTCCTCCTCGTACTCGCCCTCGGGCTCCTCGCCCTCCGGCTCCTCGTCCTCCGGCTCCTCGTCCTCGGCGTACTCACCGGTCTCGCCGGTCTCGCCGTCGTCCTCGTCTCCTTCGTACTCCTCCTCGCCCTCCTCCGCGACCGCGTCCTCGTGGCTGCGGACGACCTCGCCGTCGCGGATCTCGCCGCGCCAGCCGTCGTCGGCCTCTCCCTTGAGGGTGACGAAGCGGACGTAGTTCTTCAGATCGAGCCGGGCCCGGCGGCCCTGGGCGCGCCAGATGTTGCCGGTCTTCTCGAACAGACCCTTGGGGTAGTACTCGATGACCAGCAGGACGCGGGTGAGGCTGTCGTCGAGGCGGTGGAAGGAGACGACACCCTTCGTGGTGCCCTTGCCACCCTCCGAGGTCCAGGCGATCCGGTCGTCCGGGATCTGTTCGGTGGTGTGGGCCTTCCAGCTGCGGTTGGACCAGAACACCTTCAGCTGCCAGTCGGAGTCCGTGTCGTCGGCGCGGTTCGCGCTCTTCACACCCTTCGCGAAGGTGCTGAAGTCCTGGTACTGGGTCCACTGGTCGTAGGCTGTGCGCAGCGGCACGCCGACGTCGACGTACTCGATGATCACCGTGGGTTTGTTGCCGGCCCCGCCCTTGCGCTTGCTCTTGCCGCCACCGAGGTTCTTGAACGCGTCGACCACGTTGTCCTTGACGTGTCCGGCGCCGACCTCCAGCGCGCTGCGCAGCGGGCCCTTGCCGTCGGCGAGCTTGCGGCCGCCGTCGAGGGCGAGCTTGGCCAGGCCCGGGCTGCGGCCCTCGGCGATGTCGTTCAGCTTGACCGTGGCCTCGCCGAGCCTGCGTCCCGCGCCGACCAGCAGCCGCTGGGTCTGCGCGGCGAGGTACTCCTGCAGTTCGTCCTTGAGCCGGTCGGCGGCCTCGCTCTGGGCCACTGCGGCCAGGGGTTGCTTCGCCGTCTTGCCGGCCTCGGAGGTCGCGGATCCGAGCGTCTCGGTCATGATCCGTCACCGCCCTTCGTCCCGCGCGTCCGGCCGCCGCGGGCGGACCCACCGGCCCCGGCCGTCTTCCTGGCGGCCGACCTGCCGGTCCCGTCGCGCTTGGCCGCGGCCTTCTTGGGCGCTGTCCTCCCGGCGGCGGTCTTCTTCGCCGCCGTCTTCTTCGCGGGGGCCTTCTTCGCCGACTTCTTGCCGGTCTGCCGCGCCGAACCGTCCGAGCGGGCCGAATCCTCCGAGTCCCGCTCCGAGCCCCGCTTCGAGTCCCGCTTGGCGGTCCCCTTCCCGGACGGCTCGTCGGACTCGGAGTCCTCCGTGTCGTCATGGTCGTCGTCCTGCGCGCGAGACTCCTCGGTCTCGTCCTCCTCCGCGTCCGGTGTCGGCACCGCGCCCGACAGCTGCTCGCGCACCTCGGCGGTACGGCCGTGCAGCCGGTCGGCGAACGCGTCGAGCTGCCGCTCGACCAGGGCGCCGGACGCGGCCTGGCCGACGCCGCGCAGATCCTCGCGCAGCTGTTCCCCGATCTCCTTGAACTGCGGGTTGTTCAGCAGCTGCTGGGACACCAGGTCGGCGACGCCCTTCGGGCTCAGATGCATCCGCTTTCCGGCCACGACGCTACCGACGGCCAACGCCAGTTTCAGTTTCCTCGTCCGTCCGAGGAAGTATCCGGCCCCGATCGCGAGGCCCAGTCCCACTCGATTCATCATGCCGTCCCGTCGCTGTTCCCGTACCCTGCGCGCAGACCGATCTCCAGTCGGTCGAGAAGCTCGTCCTCACGGCGGTCGAACTCCTCCTCGTCGATCTCGCCTGCGACCAACTCCTCCTCCAACTTGGCCAGTTCGGCCCGCACTGCGGCCGGGTCGTAGTAAATGCGTTCCGCTTCGCGCAACACCTGTCCGATCACCCATGCGCTTCCGCGCACCGGGGCGAACGGCAGCAGCAGTACCTCTCCGACCAGTCCCACCGCTTCACTCCTTCGCCGTTGGGCCGCCGGACACGGGGTCCGCGGGCTCGGCGGGACCGGGCTCGACGAAGCTGTACGGCGGCAGCGGGCCGTTGACACGCAGGTCCAGGTGCGGGTGGCCCTCACGGAGCTGCTCGACGGCGGTCAGGAACGTCTCGACCGAGTCGCGGGCCACCAGGAACGACACGTTGGCGAGCCAGCCGCTGGAGTCGGGTCCCGCGCTGACCGCGTCCGCGGCCGGTTCCAGGGTGTGCTGCACATCGGTCGCGTCCTCGGCCTCCTGGGCCTTGACCGCGGCGACCACCATCTCGCCGAGCCGCAGCCGCTGTTCGTAACTGCCGCCGCCGGCCTGCCGGTTGGCCTCGGTCATGGCCCGGATCTCCGGGTTTCCGGCCAGCACCCGGTGCAGTACGGCCTCCTCGGCGTGCGTGGCCTTCACGTTGTACTCGACCTTGCCGTCCAGGGCCCTCAGACGTTCCCTGTAGTGCTCGGCCCGCTCGGCGAGGACTCCGGTGACCGTGTCGTCGTCGGGCGCGACGCTGCCGAACCGCATGGGCAGGACGCAGCCGGCCGCGCCCGCCTCGGCGAGCACATGGGAGTGGGCGAGCAGTTCCCTGCGCTTGGGGCGTAGGCCTTCGGGGGCGTCGCTGACGAGGGCGGCGAGCCTGCCCTCCTTCAGGACGCGCACGGGGCGCGGCGGCTCGCCCACCCCGCTCACTTCCTCGGGGAGGGCGGGATGCGAGCTCGCGGTGATGCCGTAGACGTACGTGCTCACTCCTGCTCCTCCTCCCTCTCCGCCTTCCTGCGCGCCGTGGTGGACTTGCGGGCGCGCTGCCTGGGCCGCTCCCGCTCCTCGCCTTCGTCACGCGCCTGCTTGAACGCGTCGGAGAGGGTCTCGGCGGCGCCGGACAGCGCTCCCTTGGACTTGCCGCGTGCACCGGACTCGGTGACCTCGCCGACGATGTCGGGCAGGCCGGGGTCCTTGTGCGGCCCCGCCTCCAGGTCGAGCCGGTTGCACGCCTCGGCGAAGCGCAGATAGGTGTCGACGCTGGCCACGACGATACGGATGTCGATCTTCAGGATCTCGATGCCGACCAGGGAGACACGCACGAACGCGTCGATGACGAGTCCCCTGTCGAGTACGAGTTCCAGGACGTCGTAGAGGCCGCTGCTGCCGCCTCCGCCGCCGGTCTGCTGTGCCGGGACAACGGTCATGCCGACCGCTCCTCCTTGCCTCGGGACGGTGTGCTGGGCGGTGGCGAGCGACCTACCGGCCGCCGGGCCTGTGTGCGTCGGAGCGCCCCCGTTCGTACCGGCGCAAGCGCCGGTAGCCGGTGAGCTGTCCTTGGTGGTCGAGATCGACCTGGTAGCTCGCCATCAGACTCATCGTGTCGGGTACGCGGGCCAGTTCCAGGACCTCGATTTCGAGGGTCCAGCCGTCCTCCGCCTGTTCGAAGGACGTCACCTTCTCCGCGTTCATGCCGGTGAGTTCGGCGAGCTGGGCCCGTGCCTGACGCAGGACCTCGATGGGGGCCGGCTGGTTGTCCGCCCCGCCTGTCTGCCGTCTGGATGTTTTGGGGGTTTTCTGTGAATCGTTCATGGACGCCTCCCGCGCCGAGTGACCTGCGAGGCGCGGGTCAAACACGTCATGCGTTTTCTTCAGCTTCTTCAGCCGCGCAGTGCGTCGAGCCTGCGCCTGGCGGGCCCGAGCGCGCGGCCCCGTCGCATCAGCCCGGACCAGGGATCGGTGCGGGCCTGCCGCACCGCGTCGGCGATGCTCCAGCGGCGCGCGTCAAGCTCCGGATCTTCCAGGTCGTCCCAGGTCAGCGGCGTGGCGACGGGGGCGCCGGGCCGGGCGCGGACGGTGTAGGGCACGACGGCCGTCTGGGCGTAGGCGTTGCGCTGCACGTCGAGGTAGAGGCGGTCGCCGCGGTCCTTCTTGCGGGCGGCGGTGGTGAGCCGGTCGGGGTGGGCCGACTCCAGTGCGCCGGCGACGTCCTTGGCGAATTCGCGGACCTCGTCGAAGTCGTGGTGACCGGTCAGCGGTACGACGATGTGCAGCCCGCGCGATCCGGTGGTCATCGGCGCCGACGGCAGCCCCAGTTCGTCGAGCAGCTCGCCGAGCAGCCGGGCGGCCTGCCTCACCTGCTCGAAGTCGTCGTCGGCCGGGTCCAGGTCGAACACCAGACGGTCGGGGCGGTCGATGTCCGAGGTGCGGGAGAGCCAGCGGTGCAGAGTGAGACAGGCCTGGTCGGTGAGGTAGACGAGGGTGGCGATGTCGTCACACACCGTGTGACAGACGGTGCCGTCCTCCTTGGGCACCTCGAAGCGGGTGATCCACTCCGGGTAGTGGTCGGGGGTGTTCTTCTGCATGAACCGGGGTCCGTCGACACCGTCGGGATGCCGCTCCAGCATCAGCGGGCGGCCCCGCAGATGCGGCAGCATGAAAGGGGCGACGGACCGGTGGTAGTCGACGAGGTCGCCCTTGGTGTACTCCTCGGCGCCCCCGTCGCCGGGAAAGAGCACCTTGCCGACGCGCTTGACCTCGACCGTACGGCGGCCCGCCCGCACCTTCCTGGCATCGTCGGCGCCGGTCACCGTACGACTGCCTCCTCCACCAGCAGCTGACCCGAGGCGGCGATGGACGCGGCATCGATGCCGGCGGCGTGCAGCTGCTGGTCCGGGGAGGCCGAGCCCGGCATCCTGCGGACGGCCAGGCGGACCAGGCGCGGTACCGGGCGCCCGTCGAGGAAGGGGTCGAGGACGGCGTCGCCGATGCCGCCCTCCTCGTGGTGGTCCTCCACGGTGAGCAGACAGCCGGTCTCCTCGGCGGCCCGGCGCAGGGTGGACCGGTCGACGGGCTTGACCGAGTACAGGTCGATGACCCTGACCGGGATGCCCTCCCGGCCCAGGGCGTCCGCGGCGGCGAGCGCCTCGTGCACGGTGGCGCCGGCCGCGACGACGGTCAGCCGGTCCCGGTCGCTGGAGCGCAGCACCTTGCTGCCGCCGACGGGGAACTCCTCGTCGGGGCCGTAGATCACCGGGCTGTCGCCGCGCGAGGTGCGCAGATAGCGGACGCCGTGCAGGGCGGCCATGGTGGCGACGAGCCGCGCGGTCTGGTTGGCGTCGCACGGGTACAGCACCGTCGAGCCGTGCACGGCCCGCATCATCGCCAGGTCCTCCAGGCCCATCTGGCTCGGCCCGTCCTGCCCGATGGCGACACCGGCGTGCGAGCCGACGAGGTTGATGTCGGCACCGCTGATCGACGCCATGCGCACGAAATCGTGGGCGCGGGTGAGGAAGGCGGCGAAGGTGGCGGCGTACGGCACCCAGCCGCGGGCCGCGAGCCCCACCGCGGCGGCGACCATCTGCTGCTCGGCGATGTAGCACTCGAAGTAGCGGTCGGGGTGTGCCTTGGCGAAGAACTCGGCGCGGGTGGAGTCACCGACCTCGCCGTCCAGGGCGACGACGTCACCGCGCGCGCCGCCGAGGGCGGCCAGCGCCTCACCGTAGGCGTTGCGGGTGGCCACCTCTTCCCCCTTGTCCCAGCGGGGCAGTTCGAGGTTCCCGGTGTGCACGGCGTGCAGCACACGGGCGGCGGGCGGTTCGTGGACGCTGACGCGGATGTCGCGGACCCCGCCGAGTTCGGCGATCGCCTCGTCGGGGTCGGGCAGCGGCTTGCCGTGCAGTCCCTCCCGGTCCTGGACGGACTCGACGCCCTTGCCCTTGAGGGTGCGGGCGAGGATCACGGTGGGCTGCCCGGTGGTGGACCGGGCCTCCCCGTACGCCCGGTCGACGGCGTCCACGTCATGTCCGTCCACCTCGACGGTGTGCCAGCCGAAGGCCTTGAAGCGGCGGGCGTAGGCGTCGAGATCGTGGCCGTGCCGGGTCGGGCCGCGCTGGCCCAGCCGGTTCACGTCGACGATCGCGGTGAGGTTGTCCAGATGCTCGTACGCCGCGTGCTCGGCGGCCTCCCACACGGATCCCTCGGCGAGCTCGCTGTCCCCGCACAGCACCCAGACCCCGTACCCGGCCCGGTCGAGCCGCTTCCCGGCCAGCGCGATCCCCACCCCGATCGGCAGCCCCTGTCCGAGCGAACCGGTCGCCGTCTCCACCCACGGCAGCCGCCTGGGCGTCGGATGCCCTTCGAGACGGCTGCCGATCTTGCGGAAGGTGACCAGCTCACCGTCCTCGATGGCCCCGACCGCCTTGTAGACGGAGTACAGCAGGGGCGAGGCGTGTCCCTTGGAGAGGACGAAACGGTCGTTGCCGGGGTGGGCGGGCCGGTCGAAGTCGTAGCGGAGGTGGTTGGCGAGGAGCACTGCCATCAGATCGGCGGCGGACATCGACGACGTGGGATGCCCCGATCCCGCCGCGGCGGAGGCCCGCACACTGTCCACACGCAACTGCTGGGCGAGCTCGACGAGTTCGGCGGTGTTCATGAGGCTCCTTCCGAAGGGTTGGGGTTGCTGGGGTTGTGGGAGCTGCCGGGGTTGTGGGAGCGGGGTCGGGGGGCTTCGGGGTGCGGTTTGTGAACCGCGGGGGCGTCGGGGGTGTCAGAGGTGTCGGTAGCTGCCTCGTGGGCGGCTCGTAGGTCGGAGCGCCTGATGGGGCCGGGGGGTTCGGGGTGCGTGGCGGAGTCGGGGTCCTGAACGGGGTCACCCGCGGGCTGGTTCCTCGCGGGCTCACCACCCGGCTGGTTGCGCGCGGGCTCATCACCCGGCTGATTCTTCGCCGGCTCACCGCCCGGCTGGCTCCTCGCGGGCTCGTCTGGCACCCGGCGTTTCTCGGTCATCTCGGGCTCCCCTGTCCGGTCGGCAACCGCGGGTGTCCGGTCGGCAGCCGCGGAGTCTGTTCCCTCCGCCCCCTGCGGCCCCGGCGCCCGGACCAGTTCCGGCGATGCGGTGTCCAGCGGCACCGCCCACGAGCGGACGAGCCCCAACTGCACGGCCTGGCGCGGCAGTACGGCGTCCAGGAGCCAGTCGGCGGCGACGCGGATGCGGTTGCCGGGCATGGCGGCGAGGTGGTAGCCGCGGGTGACGGCGCCCGCGGCCACGCCGGAGAGCGGCACGCCGAACGGGTTGGCGGCCGCCTTGACGCCGCCCAGGTCCACGGCGAAGCCCTTGTCGCGATGGCGATAGGGGCGCGGCTCGCCGAAGCCGAGTGACGCGGCGACGTTGTGGGCCACGGCCTTGCCGTGCCGCCAGGCGTGCTGCGCGGTCATCGGCGTGAACTGCCCCGGCTTCTCCAGGTCGGGCACCGCGGCCCCGTCCCCGGCGGCGAACAGCTCGGGCCGGCCCGGCACCTGGAGGTACGGGTCGACGAGGAGCCGGCCCCGTTTCAGCGGCAGCCCGAGGGACTCGGCGAGCGGATCGGGCCGTACGCCGACGCACCACACCACGGTGCGGGTGTCGACGAACGAGCCGTCGGTCAGCAGCACCCCGCTGTGCGTGGCCTCCTTCACCGAGGTGCCCATCCGCACCTCCACGCCCCGCTGCCGCAGCACCCGGTCCGCGGTGCGGGAGAGCCTCTCGTCCAGCTCGGGCAGGACACGTTCGGCGATGTCGAGCAGCAGCCAGCGCGGCCGCATCCCGGCCCGCAACGGCTGTTTGCGCACCTGGGAGTCGGTGAACAACTGGCCCTGCGCGGCGACCTCGGTGCCGGTGTATCCGGCGCCGACCACGACGAAGGTGCAGCGCGCCGAGCAGGCTTCGGGGTCGTCGGCGGCCGCCGCCAGTTCCACCTGCCGGGTCACGTGGTCACGCAGGTACAGCGCCTCGGGCAGTCCGCGGAAGCCGTGCGCGTGCTCGGCGACGCCGGGGATGGGCAGCAGCTTGTTGACGCTGCCCGCGGCGAGGATCAGCCGGTCGTAGGGCAGGGTGCCGCCGTCGCCCTCGGGCCCGGTGTAGTGCACGGTGTGCCCGTCGAGGTCGATCGCGTCGGCCTCGCCCAGCACCAGCCGTGCGTGGGGCAGGGTGCCGGAGAGCGAGACGGTCACCCGGCGCGGTTCCAGGATGCCGGCGGCGACCTGGGGCAGAAGGGGCAGATACAGGAAGTAGTCCGTCGGGTTCAGCAGGGTGATGTCGACATGGTTCCGGGCCAGCCGGGAGAGGGTGCGGGCCGCCCGGTAACCGGCGAATCCGGCGCCGACGATCACGATGCGGGGTCGACTCACAGTGGGCCTCCGACGCTGTCGCGTACCTCGGGAGCCTTCCGCGTCCCCCTGGTCAGGGCCGCCAAACGTGGACCGCGGGCAGCGGCACATTACGGCCAGTCGCCCCGGACGGCCCGGTTTCCGACCGGACCCCCGGGTACCCGGAACGGCGACCGTCCCCCGCCGCCGACACGGAGGTACCGTGCCGCGGCACTCCCGGAGGAGTCCCCATGCCCGAGTACGGCTACTTCCTGGCGAGCGAGGAGTTCCGCCCGGCCGATCTCGTCGAACAGGCGAGGATGGCCGAACAGGCCGGGTTCGAGTCGCTGTGGATCTCGGACCACTACCACCCGTGGAACGACGCGCAGGGCGAGAGCCCCTTCGTCTGGTCGGTGATCGGCGCGATCTCGGAGGCGGTCTCACTGCCGATCGAGACGGCCGTGACCTGCCCGACCGTGCGGATCCACCCGGCGGTGGTGGCCCAGGCCGCGGCGACCTGCGCGGTGCTGACGAACGGCCGTTTCCGGCTCGGCGTCGGCACCGGCGAGGCCCTCAACGAGCACATACTCGGCCATGTGTGGCCACCCGCGAGCGTCCGCATGGACATGCTGGAGGAGGCGATCCTGATCATGCGCCGGCTGTTCTCCGGCGAGGAGATCAGCCACTACGGCAGCCACTACCGGGTGGAGAACGCCCGTCTCTACACGGTCCCCGACGAGCCCGTCCAGATCGACGTCTCCGGCTTCGGCCCGGCGGCCACATCGCTGGCGGCCCGGGTCGGCGACGGCTACATCACGATGATGCCGGACGAGGACCTGGTCACCCAGTTCCGCAAGGGCGGCGGACACGGAAAGCCCGTGATGGGCGGCACGAAGGTCTGCTACGGCACCGACCGCGACGAGGCCGTACGCACGGTCCACCGGCTGTGGTCCAACCAGCTGCTGCCCGGCGAGATGGGCCAGATCCTGCCCTCGCCGAGCCACTTCGAACAGCTGGAGCCGCTGATCACCGAGGACATGGTGCGCGACCGGACGGTCTGCGGCGACGCCCCCGACGAGCACGTGTCCGCGCTGAACGCCTTCGCCGAGGCCGGCTTCGACCGGGTCTACGTCAACCAGATCGGCCCCGACCAGCGCGGCTTCTTCGACTTCTACCGTACGAAGGTGCTCCCGCAGCTCCAGCAGTGACGAGAAGGCGACCCCCACGATGAAACTGCGGCTCCCCGTCATCTCCGTCTACACGGTGCCCACCGACGCCCCCGAGGCGGACGGCACACTGGCCTGGAACGCCACGACCGTGGTGCTCGCCGAGGTGACGTCGGGCGACACCACCGGCACGGGCTGGACGTACGGCCCGGCGGCGATCGGCGACTTCCTGCGCGACCATCTCGCACCGCTCCTCGAAGGCCGTAACGCCCTGGACATCCCGGCCGCCCACGACGTGATGTCCCGCGCGATCCGCAACGCCGGCCGCCCGGGCGTCGCCGCGTGCGCGATCTCGGCGCTCGACATCGCCCTGTGGGACCTCAAGGCCCGCCTCCTGGAACTGCCCCTGGCCCGGCTGCTGGGCGCGTGCCGGGAACGGGTGCCCGTCTACGGCAGCGGCGGCTTCACGACGTACCACGACAAGCATCTGGCCGCGCAGTTGAACGGCTGGGTGCACGGCCAGCACATCCCGCGCGTGAAGATCAAGATCGGTGAGGACTGGGGCCACTCCGTCCAGCGTGATGTGGCCCGGGTCGAGGCCGCGCGTCAGGTGATCGGCCCCGAGGCCGAGTTGTACGTGGACGCCAACGGCGCCTACAACCGCAAACAGGCCGTCCGCGTCGGCCGGGCCCTCGACGAACAGGGCGTCGGCTGGTTCGAGGAGCCGGTGTCCTCGGACGACCTGCCGGGCCTGCGCCTGGTCCGCGACACCCTGGGCTGCGATGTCACGGCCGGAGAGTACGGCTACGACCTCCCGTACTTCGCCCGCATGATCGACGCGGGCGCGGTCGACTGCCTCCAGGTCGACGCCACGCGCTGCGGGGGCATCACGGAGTTCCTCCGCGCCGCCGCCCTCGCCCAGGCCCACGGCCTGGAGGTCTCGGCCCACTGCGCCCCGCACGCCCACGCCGCCGTCGCCGCCGCGATCCCCAATCTGCGCCACATCGAGTGGTTCCACGACCACGTCCGCATGGAGGACATGTTCTTCACCGGCGCCCTGGACCCGAAGGGCGGCACGGTTGCCCCGACCCGGGGCATGGGGCACGGACTGACGCTGCGGGCACTGGAGGTGGAGGAGTATCAGGTGGCCTGAGTGGAGGACCACCAGGTGGTCTGACGTCGCCTGAGGTGGAGGACTGTCAGAGGACTATCAGGGGGTCTGACGTCGCCGACGGCGCAGTCCGGCGGTCGCCAGGGCGGCCAGCGCCACGACGGCCCCGCCCGCCCCCATCCGCCCCCGGTTCCGCGACGCCCACTCCTGAGGGCCGCCGCCCACCGCTTCCTGGTCGAAGCGCCCGTGCGCCCCGAAGTCCCGCCCGTGCGGCCCGTCGGCCGGCGTCCACAGGTTCCCCGGCCCCACGGGCTCCCCCTCGTCCCGCTGTGCCTCGAACCCGCTGTGCGCCAGATACCGGTCCAGCACCCCGGGCGCCACGGCATTGGCGATCAGCGTCGCCACGGTGGAGCCGCCCACCCAGTACTCCCTGCGCCGCCCGTGCCCGGCGGCGTGCACGATCGCCCGCGCGGCCACCTCCGGCTGATACACCGGCGCCACCGGCCGGGCCCGGCCCGGCAGCCGGTTCAACACCCAGTCGAACTGCGGGGTGTTGAGCGCGGGGAGCTGCACCATCGTCGTACGCACCCGGCTCCCCCGGTGGAGCAGCTCGCAGCGCAGCGACTCGTTGAACCCCTGGATGGCGTGCTTCGCCCCGCAGTACGACGACTGCAGCGGAATCCCGCGGTAGGCGAGCGCGGACCCGACCTGCACGACCGTGCCCCGGTCGCGCGGCAGCATGTGGCGCAGCGCCGCCCGGGTGCCGAACACATAGCCCAGGTACGTCACTTCGGTCACCCGCCGGAACTCGTCCGGGCTGATCTCGGTGAACGGTGCGAAGATCCCGGCGAAGGCGTTGTTGACCCAGACGTCGATGTGCCCGAAGGCGTCGGCGACCTGCTGGGCCGCGTCGTCCACCGCCTTGGCGTCGGCCATGTCGACGGTGACGACCAGCGCCTCACCGCCGGCCCGCTGCACCTCGTCCGCCGCCCCGGCGAGACCTTCGCGTCCCCGGGCCAGCAGGGCGACCCGGTCGCCCCGTGCGGCGAAGGCGCGGGCGGCGGCCCGGCCCACGCCTCCGCTGGCCCCGGTGACCACGACGGTCCTGCCCCGCCGTCCCGGCAGGTTCCCCTTCCTCGGCCCGCGCACGGCGGCGTCACGCCCGGTGATGCGGCTGCTCGGGGTCGATGTCGTCGGGGTGCGGCGGTGCTCCCGGCGTCTCCGGCGGCGCCGCACCAGTCGTGCCCGTCGCCCCTGCACCTGCGCCTGGCACCCCTGTCGCTCCGGCCGCGGGCGGTGCGGGCGGCATCGGCGGGTAGGGCATGCCGGGCCCGCCCGGCGGGGCGGTCGGTGCCGTGCCGGCGGCGGCGTGTCCCTGCGCGGCCTCGGTCCCCGACCGAGGCGTAGGCCGGGACGCGGACGGGCGTGCCGCGCTGCGCAGTGCGTACGCCATCGCGCCGAGGATCACCGCGGTGATCAGCGCGGCGGCCCAGTCCGGCAGCCCGGCGGCGAGGCCGAGCCCCAGGGTGAGCGCGAGGGCCGCGCCCGCGTACAGGGCGACGGCGCCGGACGCGGCGTAGAGCGTGGCGCGGCGGCGTTGCCTGCGGGTCTGCTCGCGCAGCTCGTCGCGTACGGTCTCACGGGCCACCTGGGCGAGCTCGTCGACCAGTTGCTTGTCCAGATGCTCAAGATGATCCAAGCGATCCATGACGGCCGGGTACCCGCAGGGGCGTGCCCATAACGGGGAGTGAGGGGATCGCGTGCGGGGATCGCGTGAAACGATCTCCCGTCCCCGCGCCGTCCCAACTAGGCTCTCCGCATGGACATTCTGGGAGCCACGCTGCGTGTATGCGTCGACGACCTGGAGACCGCGGTCCCCTTCTACGAACGCCTCTCGGGCGGCAGAGCCCTCCGCTTCGAGCGCGGCGGTGTCCAGGTGGCGGCGATCGGCTGCTTCCTGCTCATGAGCGGCCCGGAGGCCGAGCTGGAGGTGCTGCGCAAGGTCGCGGCGACGATCGCCGTCAAGGACGTCGAGGAGACCCGCCAGGTGCTCAGCGAGCTGGGCGCGCGGATCATCGCGGGTCCGCTGCCGACGCCGGTGGGCCGCAATCTGATCGCGATGCACCCGGACGGGGCGATCTACGAGTACGCGGACCGGCAGGCCGAAGGTCAGACCTGATCGTCGGCCTGGCCGTCTGCCTGGTCGTCGGCCTGGTCGAGGGCGGTCACCACGATGTCCGTGAGCAGCGCCCCCGCCGTGCCCTCCGGGTCCAGATCGGGGTCGTAGATCGTGATGTTGAGCCCGACGCAGTGACCCGATCCGAGCAACGGCCGTAGCAGCGCGACGAGTTCGTCGGGCGTCAGGCCCTCCGGGTCGGGGCTGTCGACGGCGGGCATGACGGACGGGTCGAGGACGTCGGCGTCCAGGTGCACCCAGAAGCCGCCCAGCTGCGGAATCTCGAAGGCGTGCCGGGTGACCGACGCCAGCGCCCGCGCGCCCCATTCCCTTACGTCGCCGACGGTCACCACGGGAATCTTCAGGTCGGCGAGCTCGGCCCGGTCCTCGTCGAAGTAGTCACGGATGCCGAAGTACCGCACGTCCTCGTCCCGCAGATAGGGTCTGAGCCCCTCCAGGTCGGTCAGGTCCTCCTGCCCGCGCCCGGTGGCCAGGGCGACCTCCTCGCCGCCCGCCGCGCCGACCCGGTCGGAGTTGCCCGGGTGCCGGAAGTCGGGCGAGGCGTCCAGCACGACCAGCCCGAACCGGCCGATGCGGCGCAGGGCGAGGGCGGCGCCGAGGTTGATGGAGCAGTCGCCGCCGAGCACGACCGGGAAGTCCCCGGCGCGGACATGGCGTTCGATGCGGTCGGCGAGCCTGCGGGTGTAGGAGGCGAGGGCGGCCGCGTTGAACACACCGTCGCCCTCCCGCCAGTCCCCCCGGTCGTAGCGCGGCGGCACCACCACCCCGCCCTCCAGCGCCCGCAACCGCTGCACGATCCGCTGCTCACGCAGCGCTCCGGCGAGCTTGTGGCAGCCGGGCACGGTGCCGGGGGCGGGCGGGCGCAGGCCCAGATTGGAGGGGGCGTCGAGCACCACTAAATTCCGCATGCGGCTCATCCTCGCCGACGTAGAGTCGGCCCTCAACGTCAATTCGAGGGAGCGGGAGCATGAGCGAGCGGCACACCTATCGGGTGATCGTCCGGGGCACCTGGGAGGGGCTCACCGACGCGGCCCGGGCGCGGCTGCTCGCCGAGGCCGCCGAGCACGGTCTGACCAGCATGCGGTTCACCGAGGAGGGGTCGCTGTCCTACGAGCCGTCCCCGCTCAAGCACTTCTCGATGCGCTACGTGGTCGTCTCGGACGCGGCGGACGGCGAGGAGATGGCCGGCGCGCTCGCCGAGGAGCGGGCCGAGGCCACGCTTCGGGAGCTGGGCTACGGCTTCCGCGATCTGAGGTCGACGGTCACCGACCTGGACACGATGAAGATCAACCGGAAGCCCGCATCTCGGCGGTGATCGCCCACCGCTCGTGATCGCGCCAGGCCCCGTCGATGAAGAGCATGCCCGGCGAGAAGCCCTCCAGCCGGAAGCCGCAGGCGCGCGCGAGAGCTGTCGAGGCGGTGTTGGCGGGCTGGACGTTGATCTCCAGGCGGTGCAGTCGCATCGGGCCGAACGCGTGGCCCACGACCAGGTCGAGGCCCTCCCGCATCAGACCGCGCCCGGCCGCGTGGGCGAAGGCGCCGTATCCCAGGGCCCCGCACTGGAAGGCGCCCTCGACGATGTTGTTGATGTTGATGAACCCGGCGATGTCCCCGCCGTCGTCCTTCGCGCAGACCAAGAACCCCGCCTTGCCCGGATCCTCGATCAGCCGCCCGGCGTAGGCGGCGTAGGCCGCCGCGCTGTCCGGCGGGAAGAGCCACGGATGATGCAGTTCCTTGCTCTCCCGGGCGCGCGCGGTGAACTCGGCGGCGTCCCCGTGGGTGAAGTGGCGTATGCCCACGCGTGGGCCCTCGGCGAGGTAGCGGGAAGCGGGGTGCGGCATTCCGTCAGCCTACGGTCGGCTAACGACGCCGTCGCATGAAATACGCCCCGAACAACGCGCCGATGATGCCCATGGCCAGCAGGGCCAGCCACAGCGGCATCGTCACCAGGGGGATCAGCAGCCGGATCTCGGTCTCGTCGGTGTTCTCGAAGATGAAGATCAGCGCGAGGGCGACGAGCACCAGCACGGTGATCCTGGCAGGGGTCATCGCCCCGGCCAGGCCACCCCGCTTCCCGCCGGCCTTGGTGCCGCTCTCCGACGTCTTCGCGGTCATACCACCAAGGATGCTCCCTCGGACGCGATCACGCACGGTGAGTGCCCGGCCGGCTCCCTCAGTCGATCACCGGCAGCCGGAGCACCCCGGTGTCCTTCGGCGCGCTGACCACGGTCACCGGTTTGATCCCCCGGTTCCCGAAGTAGGCGTCGTCACTCGCCGCGATCACGAACCGCAGCCTGTGCCCCTTTTCGTACCGGTGCACGATCCCCGGCAGGGTCACGGTGAAACGCTGCGTGACGTCGGGCACACGCACCGGCGCGACCAGCCGGTGCACCAGGGTCTGGGTGCCGTCGGGCGCGACGTCGTACAGCTTGGCGAACAGGACGAGCTTGTCGGCGGCGTCCCCGGAGTGCTGGGTCCGTTCCGCCGTCGGGGAGACGACCCTCAGCGTGGCCCGTGGTGCCCCCACCACGTCGGTGGTGCGGGCGAGGGGCTCGCTGGTCCAGCCGAGGTGGGTGCCCTTGGTGTCGTAGGGCGCCGGGTCGGGGATCCCGAGTGCTCCGGCCAGCGAGCTCTCCGAGTGACTCGTCGGGACGAGCCAGTTGGTGTACGTACGGCTGCCGCGCGCCACTTTCCGGCGGTTGTCGACGAGTTTGCCGTCGCCGGAGAGGTACAGGGTCCGGCCGGGCACGGGGACCTGGTCGGCGGTGGCGTAGGTGCCGTTCGGGTCGGTGATCCAGTCGCGGTAGTAGGCGAAGGCCGGTCCGGTGTCGACGTTCCGCTTGCCCAGGTAGCGGTCGAACCAGGCGAGGATGCGGCGGCCGACGTAGCTGGTCTCCAGGTTGCCCTGGGCGATGTTGAGTTCACCGGAGGCCGGGTCGGTGCGGCCGCCGCTGTGGCCCCAGGACTGCCAGATCATCTTGGCCGGCGTCCCCTGGGCCTTGAGTGTCTTGTACGTCGCCGTCGCCTCGTTGAGGTTGAAGAGGCTGTCGGCCTGGCCCTGGACGAGGAGGGTGGGTGCCTTGACGCGGTTCAGGTACGACACCGGTGAGACGCCGCGGGCGTAGGCGAGCAGTTCGGCCGTCTGTTTCGCCGGGTAGCGGCCGGAGTTGAGGGTGCGGATGGTGTCGCAGGCCTTGGTGACGAAGTGCAGACAGGCCAGGGAGTTGATGCGGGACGGGTCGAGGTTCGGTTCCGTCAGGGGCTGGCCCTCGCCGATGAGGTAGAAGGCGTTGGCCCACTGCCATTTGAAGGCTCCGGGCACGCTGCCGCCGCCTGCGGCGTTGTTGGGGTCGAGGGCGTAGGCGAGGTCGTTCCAGGTGATCATCGGCACCAGGGCGTCGAGACGCCGGTCGACGGCGGCCGTGGCCAGTTGGATGGCCCCGCCGTAGGAGCCGCCGAGCATGCCGACGCGCGGGTCGCCGGGGGCGTCGAGGGTGACGAAGTCGGCCTTGGTGCCGTCGTCGGCGGCGCGGGTGCCGCCGAGGAAGTCGACCAGCCGTGCGGCGGCGACGCCGTCGATGGCGGGGTCGTCGAGCGCGATCAGACAGCCGGACCTGCCGAAGCCGAGCCCGGAGTAGACGAGGGCGACGTAGCCGCGCTGGGCGAAGGCCTTGCCGACGGCGCCGGTCGAGCCGTCGGACTTGCTGCCGCCGAAGCCGTTGGTGGCGAGTACGGCGGGTGCGGGCCGGGCCCGGTCCACGTCGGCGGGCCGGTACAGATCGGCGTCGACGGTGCAGGTACGGCCGCCCGCCTGGACGGTGAACTTCAGGGCGGTGACGGTGAACTGGCCGGTCGCGGCGGCGGCCGGTGCGGTGAGGGTGAGGGGGGCGGTGAGCGTGGCGCCGAGAACGAGAGCGAGGGGGGTTCGGGATCTGGGCACGCGACGGGACACGAAGACCTCCACACTGAGGCACGCTGAGGACAGCCCTGCTTACCAGCCAGTAAGGACTGGCCGGTTGCCATGGTGTGACACGTGTCAGAGCAGGTCAATCGGCGTGACCGAGTTACTTGACGGATATTCAGTGAAGGTCTGCCGACGCCGGTTCAGCGCAAGGCAGGTTCGTCCAGCGTCAATGTGCCCGCGTCGGCGTCGAGTTCGGCCATCACCCCGAAGGGCAGCGTCAGCGCGCCTTCGCAGTGGCCGAAGCCGAACTCCTCCACGACGGGCACCCCGAGCCCGCCGAGCCGGTCGGCCAGCAGGGCGCGCACCCGGTCGTACGGGTCGCAGTCGTGCCACGACCCGAGCAGCACGCCGCGCACCCCGTCGAGGAAGCCGGCGCGCAGGAGTTGGGTGAGGTAGCGGTCCAGCCGGTAGGTCTCCTCGCCCACGTCCTCCAGGCAGAGCAGACCGCCCTGCGCGGAGGTCCGGGCGTGCGGGACGCCGATCTCGGCGGCGAGCATGCTGAGGCAGCCGCCGAGTGTGACACCGCGCGCCCGGCCCGGGACCAGGGCGGAGCCGGTGGAGGTCGTGGAGGTCAGGGTGCGCACCGACTCCGGCTCGAACAGCGTGGCCCTCAGATGCTCCTGTGCCCGCGCGTTCTTGACGAAGTCGATGCCCGCCGCCATCGGCCCGTGCAGCGTGGCCAGCCCCAGCCGCATGGCGAACGCCTCGTGCAGCACGGTGATGTCGCTGAAGCCCACGAACACCTTGGGCCCGGCCGCCCGCATCGCCGCCCAGTCGAGCAGATCGACCATGCGCTGCGTCCCGTAGCCGCCCCGGGCACAGAGCACGGCGTCCACGCAAGGGTCGCACCAGGCGCGTTGCAGATCGGCGGCACGGGCCTCGTCCGTACCCGCGAGGTAGTCCAACTCCCTGTGCCGGTCCAGCACATGGGGCGTCACCACCGGGTCGAGGTCCCAGCCGCGCAGTACATCCAGCCCGGCCTGGAGCCGCTCCTCGGGCACGGGTCCGCTGGGGGCGACGACGGCCACGCGGGCGCCGGGGGCGAGTCGGGCGGGCCGCATGAGAGGCCGGACGGGATGGTTCACTTGGCGAGCTCCAGCTTCGGGATCCCGGGCGGGTTGAGCCCGAAGACCTGGGCGTACAGGGAGAGTTCGGACTCCAGGACCCGGATCATCGTCTCCGCCCGCCGGAACCCGTGGCCCTCCCCTTCGAAGGCGATGTAGGCGTGCGGCACTCCGCGCCCCTCCATTTGGGCCAGGAACCGCTCGCACTGGGCGGGCGGGCAGATCACGTCGTCCAGGCCCTGGAGCAGCAGGAAGGGCGCGGTGACGCGGTCGGCGTGCGCGACGGGTGAACGCTCGGCGTAACGCGTGGGTGCCTCGGCGAGCGGGCCGACCAGCGACTCCAGGTACTGGGACTCGAAGTCGTGGGTCTCGCCCGTGCCCCAGCCTGCGAGGTCGAGGATCGGGTAGAGGATCGTGCCGCAGGCGTAGACGTCGGTCATGGTGAGCGACGCGGCCGCGGTCCAGCCGCCCGCGCTGCCGCCCCGGACGGCGATCCGGCCGCGGTCGGCGGTGCCCTCGTCGGCGAGGGCGAGCGCGACGGCCGCGCAGTCCTCGACGTCGACCACGCCCCACTGCTCGCGCAGCCGGTTGCGGTACTCCCTGCCGTACCCGCTGGAACCGCCGTAGTCGACCTCGGCGACACCGATGCCGCGCGAGGTGAAGTAGGCGATGGCCAGGTCGAGTACGAGCGGCGCCCGGTCGGTGGGGCCGCCGTGCGCCCAGACGACATACGGCGGCGGTGTGCCGCCGGGGGCCACGCAGCCAGGGTTGTGGGGCGGGTAGACGTGGGCGTGGATCTCGTCCCCGGCGGGGCCGGTGAAGGTGCGGATCAGCGGTTCGGGGTAGTAGGCCGGGTCCACGGCGTCGTCGTGCGCGGCTCCGATCACCCGGGACCGGCCGGCCCGCGTGTCCAGCTCGACCACCTCGTGGGCGCTGCGCGGACTGGCACCGACGGACACGACCCGCTCGCCGCTCACGGCGAGCGTGGGCGCGAACTCGGTCCAGGGCCCGGCGGCGTCGACGATCTCGCCGGATTCGGGGTCCAGGATCCCGAGGGCCGTCGACCCGCGACCGTGCACGACCGCGATCAACCCGCTGTCCAGCGGGGCGAACCAGCGCAGGCCCAGTTTCCACAGCGGGCCGCCGAACTCCTCCTCGCGGGGGCAGAGCGGTTCGCCGTCGCGGTAGAGGTTCCACCACCCCGTGCGGTCGGTCGCGTACAGCAGACGGTTGTCCGGCGACCAGTCGACCTGTGCGATGGACTCCTCCGGTCCACCGGCGACGATGTGCGGCCGGCCCAGTGTGCCGTCGGCGCCGACCTCGGCGACCAGCAGTTCCGTCCCGTCCCACGGCATCCGCGGATGATCCCAGGCGAGCCACGCCGCGCGCCGTCCGTCGGGGGAGATACGGGGGCCGGTGACGAACCGGTGCCGGGCGTCGGTGAGTTCGCGTACGGCGTCGCGGTCCTCGGCCGCCGAGCCGTTCAGCGGGACGGCCACCGGGACGCGCCGCACATCGGTCGGCCCCTCCCCCGTGAACTCCTCCAGCACGCACCAGACTTCACCGAGGTCGAGTCGCAACCGCGGCTCCACCCAGCGCAGTCCGCCGCCCACCGACGACACGGGCGTGATCGGACGCGGCTCGCCGCCCTCCTCGTACCGGTAGAGCCGCTGGTCGGCGAAGTCGACGAAGACGACGAGCCACCGGCCGTCGACCACCGCGCCCGCCCAGGGCTGTCCGCCGTACTCGACAACCCGGCTGCGCACGTTCCACGGCGCGGGCAGCACCGGGACCTCCGTGCCGTCGGCGCGGCGCCGCACCAGGGTGCGCCGCCCGCCCTCGGCCGGCCGCGGCTCGGTCCACCACGCCTCGTCGCCGACGAAGCCCACGTACTCGGGGTGCCCCTCGTTCGCCGCGGCGAGGGCCGCGTCGATGGGCGAGGGCCAGGAACCGTACGCCAGCGTCCGCACTGTCTCTCCCAACTCGCCTAGGCCGCGCGCAGAAAGCGGTCGAGCACCCGGACGCCGAAGTGCAGTGCCTCGACCGGCACCCGCTCGTCGACGCCGTGGAACATGGCCCCGTAGTCGTAGCCCTCCGGCAGCCTGAGCGGCGAGAAGCCGTATCCGGTGATGCCGAGCCGCGAGAACTGCTTGGCGTCCGTACCGCCGGGCATGCAGTACGGCACCACGTGGCCCTCGGGCGCGAACTCCTCGACGGCGGCGCGCATCCGGGCGTACGTCGGCGAGTCCACCGGCGACTGGAGGGCCACCTCACGATGGTGGAACTCCCACTCCACGTCGGGACCGGTGAGCTCATCGATGGTTGCGCGGAACTCGTCCTCGACGCCAGGCAGATACCGGCCGTCGACGTAGGCCACCGCCTCCCCCGGGATCACGTTGACCTTGTAACCCGCCTCCAGCATGGTCGGGTTGGCGCTGTTGCGGACGGTCGCCTCCACCAGCGCCGCCACCGGGCCGAGCTTCTCCAGCAGGCCGTCGACGTCGTCCAGGTCGGCCTCCAGGCCGTACAGCGCGGCGAGTTCGGTGAGGGCGGCGCGGACCGTGGGGGTCAGACGGACCGGCCACCGGTGGGCGCCGATGCGGGTGACGGCGGCGGCGAGGCGGGTCACCGCGTTCTCCCGGTTGGGCCGGGAGCCGTGCGCGGCGCGCCCGCGGGCCGTGAGTTTGAGCCAGCCGGTGCCGCGCTCCCCCGCCGCGAGCGGATAGATCTGGCGGCCACCGCCGTCATGGACGGTGAACGCGCCGGACTCGCCGATGCCCTCGGTGCAGCCCTCGAACAGCCCGGCGTGCCGGTCGGCGAGGAATCCGGAGCCGTCCTCGGCGCTGGCCTCCTCGTCCGCGGTGAACGCGATCACGACGTCGCGCCGGGGCCGTACGCCCGCGCGGGCCCAGGACCGGACGACGGCCAGGATCATCGCGTCCATGTCCTTCATGTCGACCGCGCCCCGGCCCCACACGACCCCGTCGCGGACCTCCCCGGAGAAGGGGTGCACGCTCCACTCGCCGGCCTGCGCGGGCACCACGTCCAGATGACCGTGCACGAGCAGGGCGTCCGCCGCCGGGTCGGTGCCCTCGATCCGGGCGACGACATTGGTCCGGCCCTTGGTGCGCTCCAGCAGCGTGGGCTCCAGGCCCGCTTCGGCCAGCAGCGCGGCGGCGTACTCGGCGGCGGGGCGCTCCTGGCAGTCGCCGCCGCCCCGGTTGGTCGTGTCGATGCGGATGAGGTCGGACGTGAACGTGACGACCTCGTCCAGTGCCTGCTCGTCAGCCATACTGCTCCTCCACCGCGGCCGAGACGATAGTGGTGACCGCCTTGAAGGTACGGATTCCCTCGTACATCCGCTCGCTGGTGTACGCCACCTTTCGCTCGCCGATACGTTCGACACCCGGGACGACGGTCGCGGCCATCGCGAGATGCTCGGCGTCGAACTCGACCGCGACGGTGAACGGGCCGCCGCTCACCGGCTGCTGACGGACCGCCAGCACGGCCGCCTCCTTGGCCGCCGCGCGGATGTCGGCGGCGGTCCTGGCCGGCGTACGGCACACGGCGGCGTAGCGCGAGACATGGTCCTTGACGGCGACCTTCAGCGCCTCGGGCGCGTATCCGAGCGCGTCCTCGCAGGCCACGTCGTCCCCGGTGACGAGCACGACGGGCACGCCGTACTCGGCGACGACATGCGCGTTCAGCAGGCCCTCGCTCGCCCGTACGTCGTTCAGCCACACCCCGGTGATGGAGTTCGCGAGGTAGGTGTGGGCGAGGACGCCCTCCATGCCGGCGCCTCCGTGGTAGCCGACGAAGGCGATGCCGTCCACGTCGCCGTGCTGCACGCCCTCGACCATGGACAGCGCCTTGTGCCGGCCGGTCAGCATCTGCGCCCGCTCGTCGAGCTGTTCGAGCAGCAGATTGCGCATGGTCGAGTGCGCCTCGTTGATGAGGACGTCGTCGGCGCCGCCGTCGAAGAAGCCGAGTACGGCGGCGTTGACGTCCGAGGTGAACAGCGAGCGGCACCGCTCCCACTGCGGAGCACCCGGCATCACGTCGTCCGGCCAGGTCACGCCGGTGGCGCCCTCCATGTCCGCGCTGATGAGGATCTTCATGCTCCGTCACGTTACGCGCCGCCGGGGGAACCCGCCATGAAGCGGGCGAACGCCCCTTTCCCGCCCCCGGGGCGCGCTTGTCAGCCGCCGTGCACGGGCACTAATGTCACCACGCCTTGGTGAACGGGAAATCCGGTGTGATGCCGGTGCGGCCCTCGCCACTGTGAATCGGGAAGTCCGGCTCCGGCCCTGACGGGCAGCCACTGGGTTTTAGGGACCCGGGAAGGCGGAGCACGGGCGGTGGTACCCGTCAGCCAGGAGACCGGCCAAGGCACGTCAACCATCCACGAGGTGCTGGAGAGGGTCTGCTGAGCCATGCACATAGCCGAGGGTTTTCTGCCTCCGGCGCACGCGGTCGCCTGGGGCGTCGCGTCCGCGCCCTTCGTAGTCCACGGAGTCCGGTCACTCACCCGTGAGGTACGGGAGCACCCGGAGAGCACGCTGCTCCTCGGCGCCTCCGGAGCCTTCACCTTCGTCCTGTCCGCGCTGAAGCTGCCCTCGGTGACCGGGAGCTGCTCGCACCCCACCGGCACGGGCCTGGGCGCCATCCTGTTCCGGCCACCGATCATGGCGGTCCTGGGCACCATCACCCTGCTCTTCCAGGCGCTGCTCCTGGCACACGGCGGCCTGACCACGCTCGGCGCCAACGTCTTCTCCATGGCGATCGTCGGGCCCTGGGCCGGATACGCGATCTACAAACTGCTGCGGCGCTACGACGTGCCGCTGATGGTCGCCGTGTTCTTCGGCGCGTTCGTCGCCGACCTGTCCACCTACTGCGTGACCAGCGTCCAGCTGGCGCTCGCCTTCCCCGACCCGGGCAGCGGATTCCTGGGCGCGCTCGGCAAGTTCGGCTCCATCTTCGCCCTCACCCAGATCCCGCTCGCGGTGAGCGAGGGCCTGCTCACGGTGCTGGTGATGCGGCTGCTGGTGCAGTCCAGCAAGGGGGAACTGACCCGGCTGGGCGTACTCCTCGCCAAGAAGCGGTCCGGGACCGAGTCGGAGGCGGTAGCCCCATGAGCAGGAACACCAAGATCAATATCCTGTTGCTGGTCGTCGTGGCCGCGCTCGCCGTGCTGCCGCTGGCCCTCGGCCTCGGCGACCACAAGGAGGAGCCGTTCACCGGCGCCGACGGTGAGGCGGAGACGGCCATCACGGAGATCGAGCCGGACTACGAGCCGTGGTTCTCCCCGCTGTACGAGCCGCCGTCCGGTGAGATCGAGTCGGCCCTGTTCTCCCTCCAGGCGGCCCTCGGCGCCGGTGTCCTCGCCTACTACTTCGGCCTGCACCGGGGACGGCGGCAGGGTGCGGAGCGGGCCCTGAAGCGGGAGCTGGAACGGGAGCGGGAGGCCGAGAGCGTGTCCGGCGGCACCGCCGGGAAGTCCCCCACCGAACAGGACTGACCCCGCGTGCTGCCGATCGACGCGGCGGCGCACAGCAGTCGCTGGCGCCGCCGTCACCCCGTGGACAAGGCCGTGCTCGGACTCGGCCTCACCGTGCTCGCGATCTCGCTGCCACCCTGGCCGGGCGCCGCACTGGTCCTGCTCACCGCGCTGGCGGTGCTGCTGGGACCGGCGGGCGTGCCGGGCCGCCGGCTGTGGCGCGCCTACCGTGTACCGCTGGGCTTCTGTGTGACCGGCGCGCTCACGCTGCTCGTCCAGGTCGGCGGACCGGACGGCTTCGTCGCCCTCGCCGACGGCGGGCCGCAACGGGCCGGTGAGCTGATGCTGCGCACCTCGGCGGCCTCCCTCGGCGTGCTGCTGTTCGCCTTCACCACCCCGATGTCCGACCTGCTCCCCCGCCTGGTGAAGGCGGGCGTGCCCGCGGCCGTCGTCGACGTCGCGCTGGTGACGTACCGCATGAGCTTCCTGCTGCTGGACTCCGTACGCCGCATCCGGGACGCCCAGGCCGCCCGGCTCGGGCACACCGGCCGGGCCGCGGAGTGGCGCTCGCTGGCCGGGCTCGGTGCCACCGCGTTCGTCCGGGCCTTCGACCGGGCGGCCCGGCTCCAGGCCGGTCTGGCCGGGCGGGGCTACGACGGCACGCTGCGCGTCCTGGTGCCGCCGGCCCGGGTCTCCGTCCGCTTCACGGCCGCCAGTTGCGCGCTCCTCGCGGCGCTGGCCGCCCTCACCCTCGTACTGGAGAAGGCCCTGCCATGAGCGAGCCCACCGCCCTGGTCGCCCTGCGGGGCGCGTCCTATGCATACGAGGACGGTCCTCGTGTCCTCAGCGACCTCGACTTCGATGTGCACGAGGGGCGCGCGCTGGCGCTGCTCGGCCGCAACGGCACCGGCAAGACCACGCTGATGCGGCTGCTCAGCGGCGGGCTCAGGCCGCACGACGGCCGGTTGACGGTGGCCGGCACGCCGGTCCGCTACGACCGCAAGGGGCTGACCCGGCTGCGGACGACGGTCCAGCTGGTGGTGCAGGACCCCGACGACCAGCTCTTCGCCGCGTCCGTCTCCCAGGACGTCTCCTTCGGCCCGCTGAACCTCGGCCTGTCCGACGCCGAGGTGCGGGCCCGGGTCGAGGAGGCGCTCACCGCCCTGGACATCACCGCGCTCGCCGACCGGCCCACGCACCTGCTGTCGTACGGGCAGCGCAAGCGCACGGCCATCGCGGGCGCCGTGGCGATGCGGCCCCGGGTGCTGATCCTGGACGAGCCGACCGCCGGGCTCGACCCCGACGGCCAGGAACGCCTGCTGGCCACCCTCGACGTGCTGCGCGCGTCCGGCACCACGGTGGTGATGGCCACCCACGACGTCGACCTCGCCCTGCGCTGGGCCGACGACACGGCACTCCTCACCCCGACCGGCGTACGCACCGGCCCGGCGGCCACGATGCTGTCCCGAACCGACCTCCTCCGGCAGGCGGGGCTGCGGCTGCCCTGGGGGATCGCGGCGGCCCAACTGCTGCGCGCACACGGCCTGTTGGACGACTCGGCGCCCGGTCCGCGCGCCCCGGAGGAGCTGGCCGCGCTGGCGGCGGGCCACACGGCCCGCGCACTGCCGGCCGACGGCTGACACCGCTCCCGAACGACACCGCTGCCAGCCGACGCCCCTGTAGACAAGTACCTCCGGCCGAAGACAGGGGGTTGTGATGATCGACGTGATCGTCGCCGGTGGCGGACCGACCGGTGTGATGCTGGCCTGTGAGCTGCGGCTGCACGGTGTGCGCGTGGTCGTGCTGGAGAGGGATCCGGAGCCGACCCCGGTCGTCCGCGCGCTCGGCCTGCATGTGCGCAGCATCGAGGTGCTGGACCAGCGCGGTCTGCTGGAGCGGTTCCTCGCGCACGGCCGGCGGCACGAGGTCGGCGGCTTCTTCGCCGGCATCGAGAAGCCGTGGCCGACCGGGATGGACACCGCACACGGGTACGTCCTCGGTATCCCGCAGCCCGTCACCGACCGGCTGCTGGCCGAGCGCGCCGGGGAGCTCGGCGTCGAGATCCGGCGGGGCTGCGAGCTGGTCGGGCTGAGCCAGGACGAGGACGGTGTGACCGCCGAACTGGCCGACGGCACACGGCTGCGGTCCCGCTATCTGGCCGGCTGCGACGGCGGGCGCAGCACGGTGCGCAAGCTGCTCGGGGTCGGCTTCCCGGGAGAGCCGTCCAGGGTCGACACGCTGCTGGGCGAGATGGAGCTGACCGCGCCGCCAAAGACGCTGGCGGCCGTGACGGCCGAAGTCCGCAGGACCCAGAAGAGGTTCGGTGCCGTGCCCCTCGGGGACGGGGTGTACCGCGTGGTCGTACCCGCCGAGGGGGTGGCCGAGGACCGCTCGGTACCGCCGACCTTCGAGGAGGTCGAGCGGCAGCTGCGGGCGGTCGCCGGCACCGACTTCGGGGTGCACTCGCCGCGCTGGCTGTCCCGCTTCGGCGACGCCACCCGGCAGGCCGAGCGCTACCGGGTCGGCCGGGTGCTGCTGGCCGGCGACGCCGCGCACATCCATCCCCCGACCGGCGGGCAGGGCCTCAACCTGGGCATCCAGGACGCGTTCAACCTGGGCTGGAAGCTGGCCGCCGAGGTGAACGGGTGGGCGCCGGAAGGGCTGCTGGACAGCTACCACGCCGAGCGGCACCCGGTGGCCGGCGACGTGCTGGACGACACCCGCGCCATGATGCACCTGATGTCCACCGAGCCGGGCCCCCGGGCGGTGCACCGGCTGCTGTCGGAACTGATGGACTTCGACGAGGTGAACCGGTACCTGATCGAGAAGATCACGGCGATCGGGGTCCGCTACGACTTCGGTGAGGGACATGAACTGCTCGGCCGGCGGCTGCGGGACGTGAAGCTGAAGCGGGGGCGGCTGTACGCGCTGACGCACGGCGGCCGCGGGCTGCTGCTCGACCAGACCGGCCGGCTCTCGGTGGCGGGCTGGGCGGACCGGGTCGACCATGTCGCCGACGTCAGCGACGAGCTGGACGTACCCGCGGTGCTGCTGCGGCCGGACGGACATGTGGCGTGGGCCGGCGAGGACCAGCGGGGTCTGCTCGGGCAGCTGCCGCGGTGGTTCGGCGCCGCGTCCGGCTGAGCGCGCGGGCATGGGCCGGTCGGCCGTCCGGCCGGGGGTGTGCACATGGGTGATACACCCCGCGACCGGACGGCAAAGACCCGGCGGCCCCCACCGCTCCCTGTTTGATGAGGTCACCCACGACCGAAGCGAGGGAGCATGGCCGACGGCACCATGGACACTCAGCCGCCCGAAGGGCTGAAGGCCGATGCGATCGGTTTCGTCGACGCGCTCGTCATCGGGCTCAACGCGACGTCACCCGCGTACTCGCTGGCCGCGGCCATCGGCCCGGTGGTGGCCCTCGTGGGTGTCTACGCCCCCGGCGTCATGCTCGCCTCGTTCGTCCCGATGCTGCTGATCGCATCGGCGTTCTACTACCTCAACAGGGCGGACCAGGACTGCGGGACGACCTTCTCGTGGGTCACCCGGGCGATGGGTCCGTGGGCCGGGTGGCTCGGCGGGTGGGCCATCACGATGACCGGCGTCCTGGTCATCGGGTCGCTGGCGGACGTCGCGGTGACGTTCGCCCTGCTCGCCTTCGGCCTGGACGGCTGGGTCGACAACGAGTTCGTGCGCGAGCTGCTCACGGTGCTGCTCATCCTGGTGATGACCGCGGTGTGCGTCATCGGCACGGAGGTGTCGGCCAGGGTGCAGAACATCCTCATCCTGGCGCAGGTCGTCTGTCTGCTCGCCTTCGCCGTGGTGGCGCTCTACCGGGTCTACGCCGACACCGGCACCCTCGACTCCGCCGACCCGGCCCTCAGCTGGCTGGACCCGTTCGGCGCCGGGGGCGCGGAACTGACGGCGGGTCTGCTGCTGGGCGTGTTCATCTACTGGGGCTGGGAGTCGGCGGTCAACCTCACCGAGGAGGTCGAGAACCCCGCCACCGCTCCCGGCAGGGCGGCCGTGTGGTCGACGGTGATCCTGCTGGTGACCTATGTGTCGGTCGCCTACGCGGTCGTGGCCTACGCCGGACCGGCGTACCTGGCCGAGAACGCCGAGGAGGAGGAGTTCATCTTCGCCCTGCTCGCCGACGAGGCGATGGGCGCCTGGGACTGGGTCGTCCTGCTCGCGGTCTCGACGTCCGGGCTGGCGTCGACGCAGACGACCATCATCCCCGCCTCCCGTACGGCACTGTCCATGGCCCGCCGGCAGGCCCTGCCGAGGCACTTCGCCCACATCCACCCACGGTTCCGCACCCCCGACGTGAGCACCTGGTGGGTGGCCGGCATCGCCATCGCCTGGTACATCGCCGTCCGCCGGATCAGCGAGAACGCCCTCTTCGACTCGCTCACCGCGCTGTCCCTGCTGATCGCGTTCTACTACGCGCTCACGGGCGTCGCCTGCGCGGTCTACTACCGCCGCCATCTCACCGAGAGCCTGCACCACTTCGTCCTCATCGGCCTCGGCCCCCTGGTGGGCGCCGGACTGCTGGCCTGGCTGCTGGTGGAGTCGGTCTCCGACATGTCCGATCCCGCGAACTCCTACAGCGGCGTCTCGTGGTTCGGGCTCGGCCCGCCGCTGGTCATCGGCATCGGCATCACCCTCGCGGGTGTGATCCTCATGGTCGTGTGGCGTCTGACGGCCCCCGCCTACTGGGCGGAACGCCCGGAGGTGGTCGACCCCGATCTCGTCCACGGCGACAGGGAGCACTGACGATGCCGGTCACTCTCGGCCGGCCCTGATCAGCCGGCTCCGTCCCCGCTCTCGACCGGATAAGGCACGAACGTGCTGCTGTTCTGGTCGATCCGCAGCCGGCGCCCGAGCGGCGGCGCGGCCCGCTGGGGGCAGTCGAGGCGCTCGCAGACGCGACAGCCCATGCCGATCGGGGTGGCCGCGGCGGTGTTGGCGAGGTCGAGGCCGTCGGAGTAGACGAGCCGATGGGCATGGCGGATCTCGCAGCCAAGGCCGATGGCGTACGTCCGCCCCGGCTCGCCCCAGCCGCCGCGGTGCCGGGTGACCACCCGGGCGGCCCACAAGTACCGCTGGCCGTCCGGCATTTCGGCGATCTGGACATGGATCCGGCCGGGCGCGGCGAACGCCTCGTAGACGTTCCACAGCGGGCAGGTGCCGCCCGCCCGGGAGAAGTGGAACCCGCTGGCCGACTGCCGCTTGGACATGTTCCCGGCCCGGTCCACCCGGACGAAGGAGAAGGGCACCCCGCGCAGCCGAGGCCGTTGGAGGGTGCTCAGGCGGTGGCAGACGGTCTCGTAGCCGAGGCCGTAGCGGTCGGTGAGCCGCTCGATGTCGTAGCGCACCTCCTCGGCCGCCGCGTGGAAGGCGGTGTACGGCAGGATCAGCGCGGCGGCGAAGTAGTGGGCGACGCCGATCCGGGCCAGGGCATGGGCGGGCGAGCCGGGTTCGAAGTCCTCGGCGGCCCGGCGGTCCAGGTCGTCGCCGTATTCGAGGAGGGCCAGCTGGGTCGCCATCCGGAAGGCGCGCTGGCCGGGGCGGAGGCGGCCGGAGAGGTGGAGGGTGCGGGTCGTCGCGTCGTAGTGGTGGAGCCGGTTGTCGGTGTCGTGGGGGTGCGGACGACTGCCGGTGTCGTGAAAGTGCGGTCGACTGCCGGTGTCATGGGGGTGCGGTCGACCGCCGGTGTATTGGGGGTTCGGACGGTCTCCGGCTTCGGTGGTCAGGCGGACTCCGTGGGCGTCGGTCAGTCTCGCCGCGAGGGTGCCGATGACCTCTCCGGGCCGGATGCCGATCTGGGCGGCGAGGTGCTCGGCCGCGAGGTCGGTCTCGTGCAGGTAGTTCTGGCGGCGGTAGAAGAAGTCCCGGATCTCCTCGTGCGGTGAGTGCGGCGCCGCGTGGCCGGTGTCGCGCCCGTCCGCGAGCCGCTCGGACAGCGCCTGGTTGCGGCGGCCCAGTCCGACCAGCACCTGCGCCACCGCCGGCATGCGCGAGGCCAGTTCGGCGAGGTCGGACGAGGAGACCCGGGACTCGGCGATCTCCCCGGCCAGCGCCTCGCGCAGGTCGGCCACCAGCCGGGTCGTGTCACGTTCGGAGAAGAAGCCCGGGTCGAGCCCGAACGTCTCGGTCAGCCGCAGCAGCACGGGCACGGTGAGCGGACGGGAGTCGTGCTCCATCTGGTTCAGATAGCTCGGGGAGATGTCCAGGGCGCGGGCGAGTTCGGCCTGGCTCATCCGGCGTTCCTCGCGCAGCCGCCGCAGCCGCGCGCCCGCGTAGGTCTTGCTCACTTCGGCCCCTCCTCCGTGTGCGGACAGGGGCAGCGTACGCGAGGAGCACCCGCCGCCTCCCTTCGCAAAGTTGGCAGACGAGGGCCGGAAGATTCGCAGAAGTTGGCAACGGTCCACGGTTGTTGGCACTCAGTGCCAGTGCCAAAGTCGTCGGTGCGGCCAGCGAGTTGCACTGGTTCGCACTCAGCACGAGACACGCAGTGCCAATCCCTGCCTGTCCAGGCACACGGATTGGCACTCAGCACAGACCGAGGAGACGGTGACAGTCATGGCAGAGGCGAGCACGCAGGCGGCCGGGGAACTCGCGCGGCGCTGGGCCACCGACCCGCGCTGGCAGGGCATCGAGCGCACCTACACCGCCGAGGACGTGGTACGGCTCTCCGGCAGCGTCCGTGAGGAGCACACCCTGGCCCGGCGCGGCGCCGAGCGGCTGTGGCGGCAGCTGCACGAGCGCGACTACGTCCACGCGCTGGGCGCGCTCACCGGCGGCCAGGCAGTCCAGCAGGTCAAGGCCGGACTCCAGGCCATCTACCTGTCCGGCTGGCAGGTCGCCGCCGACGCCAACCTGGCCGGGCACACCTACCCCGACCAGAGCCTGTACCCGGCCAACTCGGTGCCGCAGGTGGTCCGCCGGATCAACAACGCGCTGCTGCGCGCCGACCAGATCGCCACCGCGGAGGGCGGCGAGGACACGACCGACTGGCTCGCGCCGATCGTCGCCGACGCGGAGGCCGGGTTCGGCGGCCCGCTCAACGCGTTCGAGCTGACCAAGGCGATGATCGCGGCGGGGGCCGCCGGTATCCACTACGAGGACCAGCTCGCCTCCGAGAAGAAGTGCGGCCACCTCGGCGGCAAGGTCCTGGTACCGACCTCGCAGCACATCCGCACCCTGAACGCGGCCCGGCTGGCCGCCGACATCGCCGGTGTGCCGACGCTCATCGTCGCGCGTACGGATGCGCTCGCGGCCAGTCTGCTGACCAGTGACGTCGACGAGCGGGACGCCGAGTTCGTGACCGGGGAGCGGACGGCGGAGGGGTTCTACCGGGTGCGCAACGGGATGGCGCCGGTCATCGCACGCGGGCTCGCCTACGCGCCGTACGCCGACCTGATCTGGGTGGAGACCGGTACGCCGGATCTCGCGCAGGCGCGGGAGTTCGCCGAGGCGATCCATGCCCGGTACCCGGACCAGATGCTGGCGTACAACTGCTCGCCGTCCTTCAACTGGAAGGCGGCGCTGGACGACGACCAGATCGCCAAGTTCCAGCGGGAGTTGGGGGCGATGGGGTACCGGTTCCAGTTCATCACGCTGGCCGGGTTCCACTCGCTCAACCACGGGATGTTCGACCTGGCCCGGGGGTACGCCGAGCACGGTATGACCGCGTATGTCGAGCTGCAGGAGCGGGAGTTCGCCGCGCAGCAGCATGGGTTCACTGCCGTCAGGCATCAGCGGGAGGTTGGTACGGGGTATTTCGATCTGGTTTCGACTGCTGTCAATCCGGCTTCTTCGACCACGGCTCTGGCCGGGTCGACCGAGGAGGAGCAGTTCCACTAGGTCGTGGGCGGGCTGCGGGCCGGTTGTGGCTGGTCGCGCCCGCGCGGCGGAGCCGCATATCAGCACAGCCCCGCGCCCCTTTGAGGGGCGCGGTCCCTCAGCCCTTTTCAGGAGAATCCCCATGTCCGCAACCGCACTTACACACTGGCTGCGCGTGCTCGCCGCTCCCGGTCACCGGCACGACGAGGTCCTCACCCCGGCCGCCCTGGACTTCGTCGGCCGGCTGGTCGGGGCCTTCGGGGAACGCCGACTGGAACTTCTCAAGGAACGGCGTCGGCAGGCGCTGCGCCTTGGCTCTGGCTCGCCGCTCGACTTCCCCATGGTCACCTCCGGCATCCGCGCCGATCCCAGCTGGCGTGTCGCACCGCCCGCCCCTGGGCTGGCCGACCGGCGCGTGGAGATCGCCGGGCCGCCGGATCGCCGGACGGCCGTCGACGCGCTCAATTCCGGGGCCGATGTGTGGATGGCGGACTTCGCGGATGCCACCGCCCCCACCTGGGACAACGTCATCGACGGCCAGCTCACGTTGATCGACGCCATCGAGAATCGCGAGCAGCCCGCCACCACCATCGTGGTCCGGCCGCGGGGCTGGCATCTCGATGAGGAGCATCTGGAGTTCGACGGCCGGCCCGTGCCCGCCGCTCTCGTGGACTTCGGGCTGTACTTCTTCCACGGTGCGCGGCGTCAGATCGACGCCGGTCACGGGCCGTACTTCTGCCTGCCGAAGCTGGAGAACCGGTACGAGGCCCGTCTGTGGAACGACATCTTCGTCACCGCGCAGGAACTCCTCGGCATCCCGCGCGGCACGGTCCGCGCCACCGTGCTCATCGAGACGATCACCGCCGCCTTCGAGATGGAGGAGATCCTCTACGAGCTGCGTGAGCACTCCTCCGGCCTCAACGCGGGCCGTTGGGACTATCTCTTCAGCCTGATCAAGACCTTCGGCCACCGCACCGACTTCCTGCTCCCGGAGCGCGGGCAGGTCACGATGACGGCGCCCTTCCTGCGGGCGTACACCGAACTCCTCGTGCGTACCTGTCACAAGCGGGGCGCGCATGCCGTCGGTGGTATGGCCGCCCAGGTGCCGGGCAAGGATCCGGCCGCTCACGAGGCGGCGGTCGCCAAGGTGCGGCTGGACAAGGAGCGGGAGGCGGAGGACGGCTTCGACGGATCCGGGGTCGCGCATCCCGGGCTGGTGGAGCTGTGCCGGGAGGTGTTCGACGGGGTCCTCGGGGACCGGCCCCACCAGATCGACCGTACGCGTGACGAGGTCGAGGTGACGGCGGCCGAGCTGCTGTCGGTGCGCCGGACCGGCGGGCCGCCGAGCGCCGAGGGTGTGCGAGCCAATGTCGCCGTGGCGCTGCGGTACTTCGCCGCCTGGCTGCGTGGGCGGGGTGCCGTCGCGCTGTACGGGCTGATGGAGGACGCGGCGAGCGCGGAGATCGCCCGGGTGCAGATCTGGCAGTGGCTGCGGCACCGGGTGGTCGAGCGGGAGACGGTGGTACGGCTGCTCGAAGAGGAGCTGGTTTCGCTGGGTGCGGAGGATCCGTGGGCGCCGTTGGACGAGATTCGCGCGCTCTTCGAACGCACCGCGATGGCGGGTGAGTTGCCGCTGTTCTTCACCCCGGACGCGTACACGCAGCACCTCGTGCGACGAGTGGAGGAGGGGGCATGAGCGGGGACTTCAGGCGCGTCGGCGTGGTAGGCGGCGGGCAGATGGGGGCCGGGATCGCGGAGGTCTGTGCCCGGGCCGGGCTGGACACCGTGGTGTGCGAGGCCGACGCCGTCGCGGCCCGGGCCGCCCGGGAGCGCGTGGCCGCCTCGTTGGAACGGGCCACCAGGCGGGGCAAGTTGACGGAGGCCGAAGCACAGGGCGCGCTGACGCGGCTGGTCTTCACCGGCTGTCCGGAAGACCTGGCGGATCGGCAGCTCGTCATCGAGGCCGTCGTCGAGAACGCCGACGCCAAGGTGGAGGTGTTCACCGCGCTCGACAAGATCGTGGCGGATCCGGCGGCGGTCTTCGCGACCAACACCTCCTCCCTGCCCGTGATGCGCCTCGCCATGGCCACCGGCCGCGCCGACCGCGTGGTGGGACTGCACTTCTTCAACCCGGTGCCCGTGCTGCCGCTGGTCGAGGTCGTCACCTCCCTGCACACCGCTCCGGAGACGGCCGCCGCGGTCGAGGAGTTCGCCACCGGGGTGCTCGGCAAGACGGTCGTCCGCTCCCGGGACCGCGCCGGTTTCGTCGTCAACGCGCTGCTCGTGCCCTACCTGCTGGCCGCGATCCGCATGGCGGAGTCCGGGTTCGCCACCGCGGCCGACATCGACGCCGGCATGGAGCTGGGCTGCGCCCACCCCATGGGCCCGCTGAGGCTGGCGGACCTGATCGGCCTCGACACGGTCGCCTCGATCGCCGAGTCGCTGTACGACGAGTTCAGGGAACCCCTGTACGCCCCTCCCCCGCTGCTCCAGCGGATGGTCGAGGCGGGACTGCTGGGCCGTAAGACCGGGCGAGGGTTTCACATGTACGGCACCGGCATCTAGGGTTGCCGGTGCAGCTGGTTCGCCCCGTCCGCCAGGCGGGATGCGTCGTAAGAGGGAACCCGGTGGGAATCCGGGACTGCCCCGCAGCGGTGAGCGGGAACGACCGCCGTCATACGCACTGGGTCCGACGTACCGGGCCTGGGAAGCGACGGCCAGTAGGTGTCCTCGGGTGATGAGGACGTGCCCGCGAGTCCGAAGACCTGCCAACTGCCCGTGCGCGGACGATTCCGCGCGCGGACATCCCGGTGACCCCGAGGGCGGGTCGGCGTGCATACCGAACGGGCGGCCAGGGGCCGTTGCCGTCCGGTTCCGTCACCCCTTCGCGCTCTCGTCCCCCGTCGCCGGGATCTCAGGGATTCATCTCGCGAAGGAGATCTCCGTGACCACCGAGTCCGCAGCCGCGGCAGCACGGACCACCGTGTACGGCTACCCCCGGCAGGGCCCGAACCGGGAACTGAAGAAGGCGATCGAGGGCTACTGGAAGGGCCGCGTCACCGCCGACGAGCTCCGCTCCACCGCGGCCGGCCTGCGAGCCGGCAACTGGCGGCAGCTGGCCGAGGCCGGCATCGACGAGGTCCCCACCGGGGACTTCTCGTACTACGACCACGTCCTCGACACCACCGTCATGGTCGGCGCCGTCCCCGACCGGCACCGGGACGCCGTCGCCGCCGACCCGCTCGACGGGTACTTCGCGATGGCGCGCGGCACCAGCGACGTGGCGCCGCTGGAGATGACCAAGTGGTTCGACACCAACTACCACTATCTGGTGCCCGAGTTGGGCCCCGAGACAGTGTTCGTGGCCGACTCCGCCAAGCAGGTCGCCGAGTTCGAGGAGGCCGTGGCCCTCGGTCTGACGGCCCGGCCGGTCCTGGTCGGCCCGGTGACCTATCTGCTGCTCGCCAAGCCGGCCCCCGGCGTGGCCGCCGACTTCGAGCCGCTCACCCTGCTCGACCGGCTGCTGCCGGTGTACGCCGAGATCCTCGCCGACCTGCGCGCGGCCGGCGCCCAGTGGGTGCAGCTGGACGAACCCGCCCTGGTCCAGGACCGCACCCCGGCCGAACTCAACGCCGCCGAACGCGCCTACCGCGACCTCGGCGCTCTCACCGACCGGCCGAAGCTGCTGGTCGCCTCGTACTTCGACCGGCTCGGGGAGGCGCTGCCGGTGCTGGCGAAGGCGCCGGTCGAGGGGCTCGCGCTGGACTTCACGGAGTCCGCGGCCGCCAACCTGGACGCGCTCGCGGCCGTCGGCGGACTGCCCGGCAAGCGCCTGGTCGCCGGTGTCGTGAGCGGGCGCAACATCTGGGTCAACGACCTGTCGAAGTCCCTCGCCACCCTCGGCACCCTGCTGGGCCTGGCCGACCGGGTCGATGTGTCGGCCTCCTGCTCCCTGCTGCATGTGCCGCTCGACGCGTCCGCCGAGCGGGACATCGAACCGCAGATCCTGCGCTGGCTCGCGTTCGCCCAGCAGAAGACGCGGGAGATCGTCACCCTCGCCAAGGGCCTCGCCCAGGGCACCGACACCATCGCCGCCGAACTCGCCGCCAACCGCGCCGACCTGGCCTCCCGCGCGGGTTCCCCGGTCACCCGGAACCCGGACGTCCGGGCGCGTGCCGCCGCCGTCACCGAGGCCGACGCGCGCCGCTCCCGGCCGTACGCCGAGCGGGCCGCGGCCCAGCGGGCCCACCTCGGTCTGCCGCTGCTGCCGACCACCACCATCGGCTCCTTCCCGCAGACCGGCGAACTGCGCACCGCACGGGCGGACTTGAGGGCGGGCCGGATCGACACGGCGGGCTACGAGGACCGCATCAGGGCCGAGATCCATGAGGTGATCGCCTTCCAGGAGAAGGCGGGCCTGGACGTCCTGGTGCACGGCGAGGCCGAACGCAACGACATGGTCCAGTACTTCGCCGAGCAGCTGACCGGCTATCTCGCCACCCAGCACGGCTGGGTCCAGTCCTACGGCACCCGCTACGTCCGTCCGCCGATCCTGGCCGGCGACATCTCCCGCCCCGTACCGATGACGGTGCGCTGGACGTCGTACGCCCAGTCCCTCACCTCCCGTCCGGTCAAGGGCATGCTCACCGGGCCGGTCACCATGCTCGCCTGGTCGTTCGTCCGCGACGACCAGCCGCTCGCGGAGACGGCCCGCCAGGTCGCCCTCGCCCTGCGCGACGAGGTGGGCGACCTTGAGGCGGGCGGGACTTCGGTGATCCAGGTCGACGAACCGGCCCTGCGGGAGACCCTGCCGCTGCGCGCCGCCGACCGTGCCGGGTATCTGGCGTGGGCGACCGAGGCGTTCCGGCTCAGCACCGGCGGGGTCCGCCCGGACACGCAGATCCACACGCACATGTGCTACGCCGAGTTCGGGGACGTCGTCCAGGCCATCGACGACCTCGACGCCGACGTCATCAGCCTGGAGGCCGCCCGCTCCCATATGCAGGTCGCCCGGGAACTCGCCGCGCACGGCTACCCGCGCGAGGCCGGACCGGGCGTGTACGACATCCACTCGCCGCGCGTCCCGAGCGCGGTGGAGGCCGCCGAGCTGCTCCGCACGGGGCTCCGGGCCATCCCCGCCGAACGGCTGTGGGTCAACCCCGACTGCGGCCTGAAGACCCGCGGCTGGCCCGAGACCCGGGCCTCGCTGGAGAACCTGGTCGCCGCGGCGCGCACGGTCCGAGGGGAGTTGTCCCCGTCCTGACCGGGGCCCCGGGTATGGGCCGGGGGGGCCGGAGCGCCCCGGCCCCCGCGGGTGT